>JBKJTM010000444.1:0-6055 GCA_046590805.1 Usitatibacter sp. | reverse complement strand
CTCCTTCGTCGAATGGGCGAAAGGCGTGGCGGACAGCGTCAATTCGAGGTTTCCGGCGGTACAAGGGGGCCGTTCCGAGTACCGCGATTCGGTCTACTCGATTTCCTTCTTCGAGTCGATCGTTTGCTTGTGGATCGACAGGAAGAAATGCTTCACCAATGTCGTGGCAATAAACGACGGGACCTCGGTGCAGGCATTCAACTACTACGAGGAAGGCAGCAAGGTAGGGGCCGCCGCCAAATTCAGCCGGCGTGTGGAAGAAAGGCTGCCCTTCCTCGGGAAGTCGCCATTGCTTGCGCGAGTCTTTCGAGTGGCGTCCCGTTCGATCCTGTGGGGGATCAGCCGGGTGGAAAATCGTAAGCTCAGGAAGTACTTCTGAGAGCAAAAAGAAAGGCCGTCCTCGCGAGCGGCCTTGCTTCTTCAGGATAAAGCGGCTACTGCTCTGCGACCACGTGGACGATGATGCTAGCGAGCACATCGGAGTGCAGCTGCAGCGTGATCGGGAACTCACCGATGTGCTTGAGCGGACCGGAGGGCATCCGGATGTCGGCCTTCTTCACGTCGTGGCCCTGCTTCTGCAGCCCCGCGGCGATGTCGGCGTTGGTCACGGAGCCGAAGAGGCGGCCATCGGGGCCGGCCTTCTGCGCGATCTCGAGCTTGATGCCCTCCACCTTGGCGGCACGCTCCTGCGACGAGGTGAGCACTTGGCCCGCCTTCTTCTCAAGCTCCGTGCGGCGATCCTCGAATTCCTTGAGGTTCTTCTCGGTCGCGCGCTTGGCCTTGCCCTGGGGGATGAGGAAGTTGCGGGCGAAACCGTCCTTCACCTTGACCACGTCGCCCAAGGCGCCGAGGTTCACCACTTTTTCCATCAATATGACTTGCATGTCCGTTCCTCAGTGCAGGTCGGTGAAGTGCAGCAGCGCGAGGAAGCGCGCGCGCTTGATCGCCACACCCAGCTGGCGCTGGTAGCGGGCCTTGGTCCCGGTGATGCGCGCCGGGATGATCTTGCCGTTCTCGTTCACGAAGTCCTTGAGGATCGCGATGTCCTTGTAATCGACTTCCTTGATCTTCTCAGCGGTGAAGCGGCAGAACTTGCGGCGGCGGAAGAGGCCGCGATTCTGGCCTTTAGCGTCCTTGCCCTTGGCGAACTTGCCCTTGCCTTTGCCTTTGCCACGCCCTCTGGAGGGAGGTGCCATTGTCTTGTGTCCTTATCGAAGAATTGGGGTGATCAGGCGGCCGCCGCGGGCTGCGCCGGGGCGCTGGCTTCGCGGTCCACGGGCGGCTTGTCGGCCGCCGGGCCGTCGGTGACGTTGCGCGACTTCTCCTCCTTCATCATCGGGGAGGGGCCCACTTCGGCCTCGCGCTTGCTCACGATGAGGTGTCGAACCACGGCGTCGTTGAACTTGAACGCGTGCTCCAACTCGTTGAGCGTGTCGTTGGTCACCTCGATGTTCATCAGCACGTAGTGCGCCTTGAACACCTTCTGGATCGGGTAGGCGAGCTGGCGCCGACCCCAGTCTTCGATGCGGTGGATGGTGCCGCCGCCCTGCGTGATGGTGTTGCGGTACCGCTCGATCATCCCGGGGACCTGCTCGCTCTGGTCCGGATGAACGATGAATACGATCTCGTAATGGCGCATTGAATCTCCTTATGGGTTGAAGCCCCCCGCTGCGCATTGGCGCCGACTAGATAAAGGGCGCCAGGCGGTGGGGCAAGGATGGAAAGTCGTCGATCATAGCAGGAAAGACGAGGAAAAACAAAGACCTTCAGAGGGCGAGCTAGACCCGATGATATTCGCGGTACCAGGCCACGAAGCGCTTGATGCCCTCCTCCACCGGCGTGGCCGGCTTGAAGCCCGTCAATGCCTGCAGAGCCGAGGTATCGGCCTCGGTCGCCTTCACGTCGCCCGCCTGCATCGGCAGCAGCTCGAGCCTCGCCTCGATGCCCAGCGCCGCCTCGAGCGCGCGAATGTAGCGCATGAGCTCCACCCGCTGGTGGTTGCCGATGTTGAACACCCGCCATGGCGCCGAGCTGGTGGCGGCATCCGGCCTGGCTGCGTCCCACGCCGGGTCGGCTTTCGGCGGGCGGTCGACCACCCGCACGATGCCTTCCACGATGTCGTCCACATAGGTGAAGTCCCGGATCATCTTGCCTTCGTTGAAGACCGGGATCGGCTCGCCGGCGAGGATGCCGCGGGTGAACTTGAAGAGCGCCATGTCGGGCCGTCCCCACGGACCGTACACCGTGAAGAAGCGCAGACCCGTGCACGGCAGGCCGTAGAGGTGCGCGTAGGAATGCGCCATGGACTCGTTCGCCTTCTTGGTGGCGGCGTAGAGCGACACCGGGTGGTCGGTGTTCTGGCCCTCGGCGAATGGCAGATCGGTGTTCAATCCGTAGATCGAGCTCGTAGACGCATAAACGAGGTGGCCTGTCCCACCATGCCTCGCGCCCTCGAGGACGTTGAGGAAGCCGCTCAGGTTGGCGTCAACATAGGCGTAAGGGTTCTCGATCGAATAGCGAACGCCCGCCTGTGCCGCCAAGTTGACGACCGCATCGAACCTCCCGCCCACGAATAATTCCTTCATCGCATCGCGGTCGGCGAGATCCGCCTTCACGAACTCGAAAGCGGGCTGGCTTCGCAATTGTGCGAGCCGCGCCTCCTTCAGGCCCACGTCGTAATAGGCGTTGAGATTATCGAGGCCGATTACCTCATCGCCGCGGGCCAGCAGGCGCCGGGCGAGGTGGAATCCGATGAACCCCGCGGCGCCGGTAACGAGAATTCGCATCGCGTAGATTGTATCAATGGCTCACCGGTGGAATTTCACGCCCTGGGCCTACGGCTACGGGCCCTGAATTCCTCGTCGATCCTTGCCTGGACCCGCCTCGTCTCCTTGCGCAACCGCCGCAACTTGCCGAATCCCTGCATCCATTCGGGCTCGCCGCGATGAGGGTTGGTGGAGCGCGCCGCACGGAACCCCGGGTGGCTGACTTGTCCGTCCCCTGGGAAGCTAACGGATGACCAGCAAGGCCTTGATCTTTGCGCGCACGTGGGCCATGACTTCGGCCGGCACCGTGCCCTTCTTCTTGGCATGGCGAGCCCTCCAGTCAAGCGACTTGACCTGATCAGAAAGCACGGCACTGGCCACGCCATCGACTTCCGTGAGCGCTTCAAAGGGATGCCCCTTGATCTTGGTGGTCATGGGGCAGCAGACCATCAACCCGGACTTGCCGTTGTAGCTTGCAGGACTGACGACCAGAGCCGGGCGGTGACCAGCCTGCTCATGGCCGGCCTGCGGGTCAAAATCGAGCCAGACAACGTCGCCGTCGTCGGGAACATAGCCGCGGTTCGCCACCTTTAAAGCGCTTCCTTGCCGACCGGCACTCCGAAGCCGACCTCGGCGTGCGAATTCTCGGCGTTGATGCCGCCAACCAGCTCGTCGAGGTCGTATTCCAACCTGTCCGATGGCTCGATGACGATGCGTCCGCGCGTGACGATGATGTTGACCTTCTGCTCCAGGCTGAAAGCAGCCTCCTTGACAACGGAAACAGGCAACCGAAGGGCCAGGCTGTTGCCCCACTTGCGGATAATTGCTTCCATGGTTCGACCCCCGATTGATGTATCACATTGTAGACACATCAGTTGCCAGAAATCAACCGAAGAGGCCGCCTGCCTTCGCAAGCTTTCCAGCCGTCATCCCGAACGCGGGCCGTCAGAGCATCAACTGATGCTAAAATTGGTGTGACACATTTGGGAGCCCGAATGCGAACCACGATCAATATCGATGACGACCTGCTCGCCCGCGCCAGCCAGCTGATGGGGGACCTCGACCGCAACGCATTGATCCGGGAGGGGCTCAAGGCGCTGATCGAGCGCGAGTGCGCGAGGCGCCTCGCGCGGCTGGGCGGCACGCAGCCCAACCTGAAAGCGGCGCCCCGCCGCCGCGGGGCCACCCGGGCTTGATCCTGGTCGATACCTCGGTATGGGTCGACCATCTCCGCAAGGCAGATGCGCAACTCGCCGTGCTGCTCGACAAGGGTGCGGTTCTTGCCCATCCCTTCGTGATCGGTGAGATCGCCTGCGGCCACTTGGCCAATCGTCAGCAGGTGTTGGCGCTGCTTGAGAGCCTTCCGATGGCGGCCGTTGCGCAACCCTACGAGGTTCTGCGCTACATCGAACGCCACCGCGTGTACGGGAAGGGCATCGGCTACGTCGATGCGCAGCTACTGGTCTCCACCGCGCTTAGCCATGACGCAGCCCTTTGGACTCGCGACCAACGATTGCTTGCGGTTGCCCGAGCCCTTGGAGTCGCATACTCGCCAACCCCACGGACGAGGGCCGAGTAGCTGTGCGGCGGGCTCCTCCCTGGTGGGCCCTCACCAGACGGTCGGCACGGTCAATTTCAGGAGTTTCCGATCAGCCGTGACCAACTTGGCTCCGAGATCGGATGCTGTGGCGACAATAATGCGGTCGACGGGATCGCCGGGCACCTCCTTTCCCAACTCGCCGGCCGCCATCGCAATATCGAACGTCACCGGGTGAAACTGCAGCTGTGGCAAGGCGCGAAGATCAGCCAGCCATTGAGCCAAAGGCTTTGCAAGGTCGACTCGGCCTCGACGCGATGCTGTGGCAATCTCTAGGATGCTGATCGACGATGCCGAAAGGTGACCCGCCTTGATGGCGGCATTTATGGCGCGGGCCGCTGGCGCCGAGAGGCGCTCGGGAGTCGACACCCACCACAAGATCACGTGGGTGTCGGGCAGGATCACCGCTCCATCTCCCACTCCCCGGGCTCGAAAACAGGATCGAACGGGCGATCGAATCGAATGACGCTGCCACGCATGCGTTGCAGGGCGGCTTCTGCCTCAGCCGCGGTTGCCGGGGGCGGACCGATTTCCGCGATGACCCGCCCCCGAGAGGTCACGCGCACGCGCTCGCCCTTGCGAACCTTTGCAAGGTATTTGGGCAAGTTCTGGCGCAACTCGGTGACGTTGACGTTCTTCATATGTACAGATTAAATGTACATATCGGAGCGGCCCCTGTCAAGCACTTGTCAAGCACACAGGTGATAACCGATGAATCCGGCCGCGCCGGTGACGAGGATCTTCATCGGCCGCGGACGCGACGACGGTTTCCGGCGACGTCGTACGCGGCCAGTTTTTCGCTCACGACCCCGATGATCCGCCGGCATTCCTCGGGTCGGGCGATGCGGACTGGAAAATGGGGCCCCATCGCGAGCAGATCCTCATCACCTGTGATCAGCAAGTCTGCGCCGCCGCTCACGGCAAGCTGCAAGAACGGCCTGTCGTGGGGATTCCGGCATCGGGGCACGGAAACGCCGTTGGGAACGATGATCATCTCGCAGAAGGGCACGTAGGCCGCGAGCAATGGCTCCGGCCCCGTGAGCGCCGCGAACTTCGGATAGTGAAGTACTCGGATCAGTTCTTTCAGTGTCGCAGCCGAGGCAATGGGGCGGACGAGCCCCGCCTGCCAGCTCGTCCTCAGCCAGCCAAGCCGCGCGCCGAACACCAGGGCGGACACGACCACGTTGGTGTCCAGCACTGCACGTGGCGCATCAGCTCCGCCCACGTGCCCACCGGACCGCCTTGCGCACATCCTCTTCGGTGAGGCCCGCCTCGGCGAACTTGCGCTGAACCGCCTCGAGCTCGTTGAGGCGTACCGGCGTAAGGACGATGCGCCCTGCGTCCTCGGTAACTTCGAAGTAGCTTGTGCGGGGGAACAAGTCGACCACGGCCTTGGGCAGCGTGAGTTGGTTCTTGCTGGTGAGCTTGGCAAGCATGGGGCGGCCCCGGGGTAAAGTAAGGATATCTTACATCCTTTACCGCGTGCGATTAGAGGCGACCTCCGCGCAAAGCTTGACCCAGCCCGGATCGACTTTGCGTATCGTCTCCGGCAGGTAGCGGCAAGCCACATCCAACCGGCCGCGGCGATGGGCGATCGCGAGCATTTCTCCGGGATCCCGCCGCATCCCCGCGCCGACCATCGTCGTGATCGACTTGCGCGACTCTGCGCCCACCTCCTCGTAGACCGCGAGCC
>JBKJTM010000262.1:0-3380 GCA_046590805.1 Usitatibacter sp. | reverse complement strand
CGGAAGAGCTTGCGCGAGAGGTGGCCGCGTTGCACGGCGCGTGGCGGCGGGTCGCGGAGCAGCGCGCCGCGCGGGAAGGCGCTCAGAAGTCCTGGGCGCGCGAGCGCGATCTCCTTGCCCACGAGCTGCGCGAGCTCGAGGCCCTCGCCTTCGATCCGCGCCAGTGGCAGGACGACCAGGCCGAGCATCGCCGCCTCGCCCATGCCCAGGAGCTGATCGCCACCGTTTCCGAATGCGCCGAGGCGCTGGACGAATCCGACGACGCGATGACCTCGCGCCTGGCGCACGTCGCCGCGCGCTTGCAGGAGGCCGCGACGCTCGACCCGGCGCTGGAGCAGGCGTCTCGCGACGCGCAGACCGCCGGCGTCCACGCCGCCGAGGCCGCGCACGCGCTGCGCCGCTACCTGCAGCGCCTCGACGTCGATCCCGGCCGCCTGTCGCAATTGGACGCCCGCATCAAGGCGGTCTTCGATGCGGCGCGTCGTTTCCGTGTCGATCCCGCCGAGCTCCCCGCCGCGCTCGCGGAGCGGCGCGGGCGCCTGGAAGAGCTGGGCGGCGAGGAGAGCCTGGAGGAGCTTCGCAAGCAGGAAGCAGTGAACGAGAAGGCTTTCCGCGACCAGGCGGGCCAGCTCTCGAGGGCGCGCCGTGAAGCCGCGCGCCGCCTCGGCACCGAGGTCACGCGCACCATGCAGCGCCTGGCGATGCCCGGCGGCCGCATGGAGGTCGCGTTGCAGCCGCTTGAGATGCCCACGTCCGGCGGCCTGGAGGCGATCGAGATCCAGGTGGCCGCCCACGAGGGCCAGGCGCTGGCGCCGCTCGCGCGTGCCGCCTCCGGCGGCGAGCTCTCGCGCCTGTCGCTCGCGATCCAGGTGTTGCTCTCGGGCCGCGCCTCGGTTCCCACCCTGGTCTTCGACGAGGTCGATTCGGGCATCGGCGGCGGGGTGGCGGAGGTGGTCGGACAGTTGCTGCACTCGCTCTCGGCGCACCACCAGGTCCTCGCCGTGACGCACCTGCCCCAGGTCGCTGTGCATGCGCGCCAACAGTTGCGCGTCGCCAAGGCGTCGGGCGCGCGCGGTGCGGTAGCGAGCGTGGAGCCTCTCGATGCGCCGGGCCGCGTCGGCGAGATCGCCCGCATGCTGGGGGGCCTCAGGATCACCGAGGCCACGCGCCGCCATGCCGAGGAGATGTTGCAAAACGCCCGCGCTGCGGGTACACCATTACGCAAGGAGAAGGGGCAGGCGGCGGTCGGTCGATCCTGAAGCCCGACGCCCCGGGGAGCGAGATGGATCCGGCGTCGATGGGAGGGGGCAACACAGGCCTGGTGCTGGCGGGCGGCGGCGCGCGCGCGGCCTACCAGGTGGGCGTGCTCCAGGCGATCAAGGAGATCATCCCCGACCCCAGGGTCAACCCGTTCAAGATCATCTGCGGCACGTCCGCCGGCGCCGTCAATGCCGGCTCGCTCGCGGTCTACGCCGACAACTTCGGCCAGGCGGTCGACAACCTGCTGGAAGTCTGGCGGCACTTCGAGCCGCACCACGTCTATCGCGCCGACTTCCCCGGCGTGGTCGCCAACAGCTGCCGCTGGTTCGCGGGCTTCCTGTTCGGCGCCTTCCTCAAGAACAAGCGCATCTCGCTGCTGGACAACCGCCCGCTCGAGGCGCTGCTCGCGCGCTACCTCAACTTCGACCGCATCGAGCGCAACATCGAGATGGGCGCGCTGGACGCGGTGGCGATCACCTGCTCGGGGTACACCTCGGGCCAGAGCTGCAGCTTCTTCCAGGGAGCGCTGGACCTGAAGCCGTGGAAGCGCTCGCAGCGGATCGGCATCAAGACGCGCCTCACCGTCCAGCACCTGATGGCGTCGAGCGCGATCCCGTTCCTCTTCCCGCCCTACCACCTCAATCGCGAGTTCTTCGGCGACGGCTCGATGAGGCAGGTGGCGCCGGTGAGCCCCGCGTTGCACCTGGGCGCGGACCGCGTGGTCGTGGTGGGCACCGCCAAAATCCGCAACGACTCGCCGGAGAGGACGCGCGGCGACCTGTATCCGACGCTGGCGCAGGTGGCCGGCCACGTGATGAACTCGATCTTCCTCGACAGCCTCGCGGTGGACCTGGAGCGGCTCGAGCGCATCAACCGCACGGTCAGCGCCTCGTCGCCCGAGGCGCTGAAAAAGATGGGGCTCACGCTGCACCACGTGGATGTCCTGGTGCTCACGCCTTCGGAGCCGCTGGAATCGATCGCCGTGCGCCACGTGCGCAGCCTGCCGTTCTCGATCCGCTTCCTGCTGCGTTCGATCGGGGCGATGCGCCGCGGCGGCGCCAACTTGGCGAGCTACCTGCTCTTCGAGCAGGGTTATTGCCGCGAGCTGATCCAGCTCGGGTACCACGACACGCTGAAGCGCCGCGAGGAGGTCGAGTCGTTCCTCGCCGGCGGGCTGTCGATCGTGCCCGGGGCCTTCGCGCGTACCACGACGTTCGTTGCCCCCGCGGCGCGCAAGGAAGTCCAGGGCGCCTCCTGATCGCCGCGGGGTCAGGCCCCGGGCGCGGTCCCGCTCAGCGGGCCTGTTTGGAGAGATTCCCGCCAACGATTACCCGTGGTCAAGGTGGTATGTTTCCGGGCATGAGCGAGAAGAATCCCGGGCGCCCCAGGGCCGGACGGCGCGGCGAGTATCCGCACCTGCAGCCCATCACCACGCGCTGGATGGACAACGACGCCTACGGGCACGTGAACAACGTCGTCTACTTCGCGTACTTCGACACCGTGGTGAACACCTATCTCATCGCCCGCGGCGCGCTCGACATCCAGCAAAGCGAGGTGATCGGTCTGGTGGTGGACGTTGCCTGTCAATACATGACGCCGCTCACCTACCCGGAGACGGTGACCGCGGGCCTCAGGGTCGCGCGCATCGGGCGCTCAAGCGTGCGCTACGAGATCGCGCTGTTCGCCGAGCGCAGCGACACCGCCGCGGCGCAAGGGCATTTCGTGCACGTGTACGTGGACCGGGAGTCGCGTCGGCCCGTCGAGTTGCCGGCGCACCTCAGGCATGCGCTCGAGCCGTTGTGCGCGCAGGGCGCATGAGCAGGCGATGGTGCTTGCCGGCTGCCGCTACCTTCCCAGCAACCTCGCGAAGTCACTGTCGAGCTTCGCGAGCGCCTTGTCGATTGCGCCACGCCGGCTGTTGATCCACTGCCCCTGCTCCGCGATTGCCTGGGTGGAAAGCGCGAGCAGGCGTTTCATTTCCGCGGGCTGCGGACCGCCGCTGGTGGCGCGGTTCCGGACGATGTCCACCGGATTCAACGTGGCGCGGAATTCCGGCTCGGACATCGGCAGCTCCGCCTGGGCGCCCTGGCCCTGGATAGATGCCCGGTAGATGCGCTGCG
>JBKJTM010000475.1:0-7260 GCA_046590805.1 Usitatibacter sp. | reverse complement strand
TGCCGATGATGGCCACGACGCTGAGATCCTGGCCGCCCAGCAACAGCGCCAGCAGCGCGCCGATGCCCGCCGACGGCAAGGTGGAGAGGATCGTGATCGGGTGGATGTAGCTCTCGTAGAGCACGCCCAGCAGCACGTAGATCACCAGCAGCGCGCTCACCAGCAGCCACACCTGGCTCGCCTGCGACTTCTCGAACGCCGCGGCATCGCCGGCCCAGGCGGTGAGGATCGAGGAAGGCAGCGCCGCCTCGGTGCGGAAGCGCTCCATCTTCTTCGCCGCCTCGCCGAGCGGCGCGCCGGGGGCGAGGTTGAAGGTGATGGTGATCGACTGCAGCTGGCCCGCGTGGTTGATCGCCACCGGTCCCACCTTGCGCTCGACGCTCGCGATGCTGGAGAGCGGCACCAGCTGCCCGCCCTTGCCGCGCAGGAAGATCTTGGCGAAGGCGCTCTCGTCGCGGCGGTCGGCGTCGGTCGCCTGCATGATCACCTGGTAGGAGTCCGAAGCGGTGAAGATCGTCGACACCTGGCGCTCGCCGAAGGTGCTGTAGAGGGCGGTGCGGATGTCCTGGATCTGCACGCCCAGCGAGTTCGCCTTGTCGCGGTCGATCGTGAGCTGCGCCTGCAGCCCGCGCAGCTGCGCGTCGGTGGACACGTCGCGGAAGACCGCGTCGGCGCGCATCAGCTGCACCATCTTGTCCGCGCTCTGCAGCAGGTCCTGGTCGCCGACGCTCTTCAGCACGTACTGGTAGCGGCTCTTGCTGATCCGCCCGCCGACGCGCAGGTTCTGCAGCGGGATGAAGTACACGCCCACGCCGGGGATGCCGCGGACGTCGCGGCGCAACGACTCGAGCACCGAATCGACCGGCGCGCGCTCGGAGCGGTCCCGGAGGTTCACGAACATGCGGCCGGTATTGCTGTCCTCGGCGGTGGTGATCACGCTCGCCACCGCCGGGTTGGCGCGGATCGCCTCGCTCACGCGCAGCAGCGTCGCCGACATCGCGGGGAAGGAGATGTCCTCGACCGCCTCGGCGCGCACCAGGATCTGGCCGATGTCCTCGGTGGGGAAAAAGCCCTTGGGGATGTAGATCGCCAGGCCCACGGTCGCCGCCAGGGTGGCGAGCGCGGCGCCGAGCACCACCGGACGGTGCGCGAGGCACCAGTCGAGCGCGCGCGTGTAGTTGCGCAGTACCCACTGGTAGATGTTCTCGAACCAGGCGGTGAGCTTGAGGATCGGATCGTCCTCGCGCTCGTGCTTCAGGAAACGGCTGGCGAGCATCGGCACCAGCGTGAGCGAGACGATCGCCGAGACCAGGATCGAGAGCGACACCACGATGGCGAACTCGCGGAAGAGCCCGCCGATCACGCCCGGCATGAAGAAGATCGGGATGAACACCGCCACCAGCGAGACCGAAATCGAGATGATGGTGAACGACACCTCGCGCGCGCCCTTGATGGCAGCGGCAAACGGCTCCATGCCCTCCTCCACGTGGCGCACGATGTTCTCCAGCATCACGATCGCGTCGTCCACTACCAGGCCCACGGCGAGCGTGATTCCCAGCAGCGACACGTTGTTGAGGCTCAGGTCCAGCGCCTTCATCAGGGCGAGCGTGCCGATGAGCGAGATCGGCAGCGAGAGCGCCGGTATCAGCGTGGCCGACGGGCGCCGCAGGAAGAGGTAGATCACCAGCAGCACCAGCAGCGCGGTGATCGCGAGCGTCACCTTCACGTCGAAGATCGCGTGGCGGATCGACACCGAGCGGTCACTGCGGATGTTCACCTGCACCGAAGTGGGCATCTGCGCGACCAGCTGCGGGATCATCGCGCGAATCGCGTCGATGGTCTTCACCGTGTTCGCGTCCGGCTGGCGGCGCACGTTGAGGGTGATGGCGCGCTCGCCGTCGGCCCAGCTCGCGCTCTTCAGCGATTCCACGCTGTCCTCGACGTCGGCCACGTCCTCGAGGCGCACCGCCGCGCCGTTGGGAAGCGTGGCGACGATGATCTGCGCGAACTCCTTGGCGTGGGCGAGCTGGCGGTTGGCCTGGATGGTGAGGGTCTGGCGCGGGCCCTCGAGCGTGCCGAGCGGCGTGTTGGTGTTGGCGAGGCGCACCGCGGTCGCCACGTCGTCCACCGTGAGGTTGCGCGCCGCGAGCGCGTCGGGCTTCACGCGCACGCGCACGGCAAAGCGCTTGCGGCCGTTGATCTCGATCTCCGCCACGCCGGGCAGCGTCGAGATGGAGGGCGCCATCAGGTTCTCCGCCAGGTCGTTCAGCTCCGAGAGCTGCATCGACGGCGAGGTGAGCGTGAGGAAGATGATCGGCGAGTCGGCCGGATTCACCTTGCGATAGGACGGCGGGTTGGTCATCTCCACCGGCAGCTGGCGCTGCGCGCGCAGCAGCGCCGCCTGCACGTCCACCGCCGCATCGTCGATGCCGCGGCTCTCGTTGAACTCGAGCGTGATCTGGGTGCGGCCCTGGGTCGAGGTGGAGCTGATGGAGTCCACCCCCGCGATGGTGGCGAACTGCTTCTCGAGCGGGGTGGCGACCGACGAAGCCATGTTTTCCGGGCTCGCGCCCGGGAGCGCGGCGGTGACCGAGATCGTCGGCGTCTCGAACTTGGGCAGCGCGGCGATGGGAATGTCGCCGTAGGCGAGCGCGCCGGCCACCACGAATGAAGCCGACAGCAGGATCGTCATCACCGGCCGGCGGATGAAGGCCTCGGTGAAGTTCACTTCGCCTCCCCCCTGCCGGCTTTGCCCTTCGCCTTGGGCCCCGGGCCTTCACCCGCGTCCGCGGGCGCCCGGGGCTGCGACCCGCCGGGCGCCGCCTCGGCGACGACGCTCCCGGGTCGCAGGTTCTGCGCGCCCTCGACCACGACGCGGGTGCCCGAAGGCAACCCCTCGACCACCGCCGTGCCCGCCTCCACGTACGCGAGCGTCACCGGGCGCTGCGCCACCTTGCGATCGTCGCCCACTGTGTACACATAGCGCGCGTCGGGGCCGCTCTGCACCGCCTGCGCCGGAATCACGGTCGCATTGGCAAGGAGGCGCGGCGCGAGCTCGACGTTGGCGTACATGCCGGGCCAGAGCGCCGCCTTGGGATTGGGGAACTCCGCCTTCACGCGGATGGTGCCGGTGGCGGTCTCGACCGCGTTGTCGACGAATGTGATGCGTCCCTTGTGCTGCTCGCCGCCCGATTGCGCGACCGCCGTCACCACCACGTTGCCCTTCGCGATCGCCTGCTGCAGGCCGGGAAGCTCCTTCTCGGGCAGCGTGAAGGTCACCTGGATCGGATCGATCTGGGTCACGGTCACCAGCGGGCCCGCCGTCGCCCCGGGCTGCACCAGGCTGCCGGCCCGCACGCCGATGGCGCCGGTGCGCCCGGTGAAGGGCGCGTGGATCTCGAGATAGCCGCGCGAGACGCGCGCCGACTCGAGCGCGGCCTGGTCCACCGCGAGCTGTCCGTTCAGCGTATCGGCCTGGTTCTGCGCCTGGTCGAGCGCCGCCTGGGAGATGAACTTGGTGCGGAAGAGCTCGCGCTGGCGCTCGAGGTTGCGCATCGCGGTGGCGAGGTCGGAGCGGTCCTTCTCCACCTGCGCCTGGGCCTTGCGGATGTTGGCCTCGTCGGCGCGCGCGTCCAGCGAGAAGAGCCGGTCTCCGCGGCGCACGTCCTGGCCCTCGCGGATGTGCACTTCCTTCACCGTGCTCGTCACCTGCGAGCGCAGGTCCACGGACTGGACCGCGGTCACGGTGCCGTTGGCCTTGATCTTGAGCGGCACGTCGCGCGACTCCGCCCTCACCGTGGTGACCACGATCGGAGCGGGGGCGCGCTTCGCCTGCGCCTCCTGGGACTTGGGGCTGCCCTTCCACCACCAGATGCCGAGGGCAGCGGCGATCACCAGCGCCCCGGCGATCCAGGGCCAGCGCCGACGACGGGCGGGAGACATAGCGCTCATGGCTGAATGATAACCGCCGGTGCGCGATTCCGAACGCCGTTCCGCCATGAGGACCAGCAACCCCAGACCGGGGACAGACTCTTTTTTTCCCAAGAAAAAGAGTCTGTCCCCGGTTTATCTACCCCAGCCTGGCGAGCGCCGCGCGGATCTCGGCGGCATCGGCGGGGCGCGCCACGCGGGCAAGCTCCTCGCCACCGCGCATGACCACGAGCGTGGGCCAAAGCTTCACCCGGAATGAGCGCCCGAGCCTGCGGCCGCGGGCGTCGGCGATCTTCAAGTGCCGCAACCCCGGCCGGTCGGCGAGCGCCTGCTCGATCAATGGCTGCGCGGCGCGGCAATGACCGCACCAGGGGCTGCCGAACTCGATCAGCGTGGCGCCCTCGAGATGGTCGACTTCCTCGCGGCTGGGCTCGCTCGCCGCGTACTCGTGATTCATTGCTAGTACCTCGCGCTCCCGGGCGTGCGCGGGAACGGGATCACGTCGCGCACGTTGGATAGACCGGTCACGTACGCCACGGTTCTCTCGAACCCGAGCCCGAAGCCCGCGTGCGGCACGGTGCCGTAGCGGCGCAGGTCGCGGTACCAGCCGTAGGCCGCGGGATCGAGGCCCGACTCGGTGATGCGCCGGTCGAGGACGTCGAGCCGCTCCTCGCGCTGCGAGCCGCCGATGATCTCGCCGATGCCCGGTGCGAGCACGTCCATGGCGGCGACCGTCTTGCCGTCGTCGTTCAGGCGCATGTAGAACGCCTTGATCTCGCGCGGGTAGTTCATCAGGATCAACGGGCCGCCGACGTGCTTCTCGGCGAGGAAGCGCTCGTGCTCGCTCTGCAGGTCCATGCCCCACTTCACCGGGAACTCGAACTTCTTCCCGGACTTCTCCAGCACGGCGATCGCCTCGGTGTAGTCCATGCGCACGAACGGCTTGTCGACGATGCCCTGGAGCTTGGCGATCACGCCCTTCTCGATCCGCTCCTCGAAGAACGCCATGTCGTCGGCGCGCTCCGCGAGCACCGCCGCGAGGATGTACTTGAGCAGCCGCTCGGCGAGCGTCGCGTCGTCGGCGAGGTCGGCGAAGGCGATCTCGGGCTCGATCATCCAGAACTCCGCCAGGTGACGGCTGGTGTTGGAGTTCTCGGCGCGGAAGGTGGGCCCGAAGGTGTAGACCTTCGAGAGCGCCATGCAGTAGCTCTCGACGTTCAGCTGGCCGGAAACGGTGAGGAAGGCTTCCTTGCCGAAGAAGTCCTGACTGAAATCGACCTTGCCTTCGGCGGTGCGCGGCAGGTTCGCGAGGTCGAGGGTAGAGACGCGGAAGAGCTCCCCAGCCCCTTCGGCATCCGAGGCGGTGATGATCGGCGTGTTCACCCAGACGAAGCCGTCCTCGGTGAAGAAGCGATGGATCGCCATCGCGAGCGCATGCCGCACGCGGGTGGTGGCGCCGATCACGTTGGTGCGCGGCCGCAGGTGGGCCACCTCGCGCAGGAACTCCATCGTGTGCGGCTTGGGCTGGATCGGGTAGGTGTCGGCATCCTCGACCCAGCCGACCACCTTCACCGCGGTTGCCTGCATCTCGAAGGGCTGCCCTTTCGCCGGCGAGGGCACAATGGTGCCCGTGGCTTCCACCGCGCAGCCGGCGGTGAGCTTCTGGATCTCGGAGGCGTAGTTGGGCAGGGATGCCTGGGCCACGACCTGCAAGGGGTGGAAGCAAGAGCCGTCGGATACGTGCACAAAAGAAAGGCCCGCCTTGGAGTCGCGCCGGGTGCGCACCCAGCCCCTCAGGGTGACGGGGGTGTCGGCGGGCGCATGGCCAGCGAGGATCGAATTCACGGAGTGTGCGGTCATGGCGCTCGCAAGCTGTTGTTGGAATGTGAGAAAAGTCACAATTTTAGCCGTTATGGCAGGCTCCGATCAGTAGTATTGATGAAGAATCGCGCGCTCCTCGGCCTATACACGCCGTTCGTCTTGTGCGAGAACGCAATAGAGCCGTTTCTGTCAACCTGCGACTGAAATCACATTTGAGAGTTCGTCCTGACCGATAGCCACGCCAAGCCGCTCCTGGTATCCCGAGCGCTCCCCGCGGGGGGCCGGCCGGTCCTCATCGTCTGGCTGTTCGTGGCGATCGTCATCTGCCTTCTCGGGCTCACGGTGTACAGCTCGCAGCTGCTGTCGTCGGGGCGCGCCTTCATCGCCGCCGAGAGCGCGTGGTCGAAGGCGCAGAAGGACGCGGTCTTCTACCTCACCCGCTACGCCAACGATCGCGCCGAGGGCGACTTCGAGGCCTACGAGCGCGCGATGCGCGTGATCGAGGGCGATCGCCGCGCGCGCCTGGAGTTCCAGAAGCCCAGCCCCGACATCTCCGTGGTGCGCAAAGGCCTGACCGAGGGCGGCGTGCACCCGACCGAGATCGACGGCCTGGTGAGCCTCTACGGCCGCCTCGACGGGTTCGCCCCCATGGACTACGTGCTCTCGCTCTGGGAGCGCAGCGACTTCCACATCGACGGCCTGCAGCGGGTGGCGCGCGAGCTGCGCGCCGAAAGCGGCGCCGATCCCGCGCGCGCGGCGAGCCTGGTGCGCGACGTGCACCGCATCAACACGGCGCTCAAGCCCCTCGCGGACGATTTCGCCCAGACCCTCGGCGAGATCCAGCGCGCCGCCCAGTCGCTCCTCACCAGCGGCATCCTGATCATCACCGCGATCCTGCTGATCGGCGGCATCACGCTGTCGCGGCGCTTCCTCGCGCAGAACGCCAAGCTGCAGCAGACGCTCGCCGAGAGCGAGTCGCAGCTGCGCCAGCTGGTGGAGACCGCGCCGTTGCCGCTGCTCATCGTGCGCGCGAACGACCAGAAGCTCCTCTACGCCAACGAGCGCGCGCTCGAGCAGTTCGCGCTCGACCTCAACACGGCGCTCTCGCGTTCGCTTGCCGATTTCTACGTGGAGCCCGAGAACCGCTCCAGCGTCTCCGAGGCGCTCTCCCGCCAGGGGTCGGTGCGGGACATCGAGGTGCAGCTGAAGGACGGCACCGGGCGCAGCTTCTGGCTGCTGCTCTCGGCGCAGCCGATCCGCTTCGAGGGCTCGGTGTGCCTGCTGGTCGCGCTCGCCAACATCGACCACAGGAAGCGCATGCAGGAGGAGATGCGCCGGCGCGCGCTGCACGACCCGCTTACCGGGCTGCCGAACCGGGCGCTCTTCCTGGAGTCGCTCGAGCGCGCCATCGCCCAGGCCCGCCGCCGCGGATCGCGCTTCTCGGTGCTCTTCATCGACCTCGACCGCTTCAAGGAAGTGAACGACACCATGGGGCACCACGCGGGCGAC
>JBKJTM010000459.1:0-15445 GCA_046590805.1 Usitatibacter sp. | reverse complement strand
GCCGAGGATCGAGCCGAGCACGCCGCGGATGATACGGCGCCCCACCTCGCTGCCCATCGCACGCGCGGCGCTCTTCGCCGCCGCCTCGAGCGCGCCCTCCCGCGTGCGGCCCTTGGTGCCGCCGGCGCCGCCGCCGGGCAGGCCCAGCGAGTCGAGGATACCGCCCAGGCCACCGCTTTGCGCCGGCGTATTGCCGTTCACGCCCTTGGCGCGGTTGCGCGTCTTCAGCTGTTCGTGCGCCGACTCGCGATCGACGCTCTTCTCGTAATGCCCCGCGACGAGCGAGCCCTCGATCACCTTGCGGCGCTCCTCGGCGCTGAGCGTTCCGAGGCGCGAGGCGGGGGGGATCACGAAGCCGCGCTCGACCACGTTGGGGCGTCCCTTCTCGTCGAGGAACGAGATGAGTGCCTCGCCGACGGCGAGCTCGCCGATGACCTTCTCGACGTCGAGCTTGGGGTTCGCGCGGAAGGTGGTCGCGGCCGCCTTGACCGCCTGCTGGTCGCGGGGCGTGAAGGCGCGCAGCGCGTGCTGCACGCGGTTGCCGAGCTGGCCGAGCACCGTCTGCGGCACGTCGAGCGGGTTCTGCGTCACGAAGTAGACGCCCACGCCCTTCGAGCGCACCAGGCGGACGACCTGCTCGATGCGCTCGAGCAGCTCCTTCGGCGCGTCGTTGAAGAGGAGGTGCGCCTCGTCGAAGAAGAACACCAGCTTGGGCTTCTCCGGGTCGCCCACCTCGGGCAGGTTCTCGAACAGCTCCGAGAGGATCCACAGCAGCAGCGTCGAATAGACGCGCGGGTTGGAGAGCAGCTTGTCAGCCGAGAGGATGTTGATCATCCCGCGGCCTCCGACCGTCTGCATCAGGTCCTCGAGCGCGAGCGCCGGCTCGCCGAAGAGCTTGTCGCCGCCCTGGGATTCGAGCGTCAGCAGCCCGCGCTGGATCGCGCCCACGCTCGCGGTGGAGATGTTGCCGTACTGGGTGCGGAACTGCGCGGCGTTGTCGCCGGCGAACTGCAGGATCGAGCGCAGGTCCTTGAGGTCGAGCAGCAGCAGCGCGTTGTCGTCGGCGATCTTGAAGACCGCGGCCAGCACGCCGGCCTGCGTCTCGTTCAGGTCGAGTACGCGCGCGAGCAGCACCGGGCCCATCTCCGATATCGTCGAGCGAACCGGATGGCCATCCACGCCGAACACATCCCAGAGCGTGACGGGCGAGGCGCGATATTCGAATCCCTCGAGGCCGAGGGTCTTCACGCGCTCCTCGACCTTGGCGTTGCCGCCGCCCGCGGCGGCCATGCCCGCGAGATCCCCTTTCACGTCGGCCATGAATACCGGCACGCCGATCGCGCTGAAGCGCTCGGCCAGGGTCTGCAGGGTGACGGTCTTGCCGGTCCCGGTGGCGCCGGTGATGAGGCCGTGCCGGTTGGCCATTGCCGGTAGCACGGACAAGTCGGTTTGCGACTTCGCGACCAGCAGCGGTGAAAGCACCGTTTTCGCTCTGGAGAAGGGCGGGAGGCGAATGTTACCATTTGGTTTTCCCGCTCGCTTCGTCGCGATTCCCTGCAGTCGCACAGCACCGAGACCCATATGGCAGGACACAGCAAGTGGGCGAACATCCAGCATCGCAAGGGTCGCCAGGACGCCAAGCGCGGCAAGATCTTTACCCGCCTCATCAAGGAAATCACCGTCGCCGCGCGCATTGGCGGAGGCGATCCGGACATGAATCCGCGGCTGCGGCTCGCGGTCGACAAGGCCTACGAGAACAACATGCCGAAGGACAACGTCGAGCGTGCCATCAAGCGCGGCGTCGGCGGGTTGGACGGCGCGAACTACGAGCAGATCCGCTACGAGGGCTACGGCCTGAACGGCGTCGCGGTGATCGTCGACACCCTCACCGACAATCGCATCCGCACCGTGGCCGAGGTGCGCCACGCATTCACCAAGCACGGCGGCAACATGGGCACGGAGGGCTCGGTCGCCTTTCTCTTCAAGCACGTGGGCCAGCTGCTCTTCGCGCCCGGCACCGATGAAAACCGGTTGATGGAGGCGGCGCTCGAGGCGGGAGCTGACGATGTGCTGGCGAACGACGACGGGTCGCTCGAGGTGCTCACCCCTCCCCATGATTTCGCGCGCGTCAGGGCGGCGCTCGAGCGCGCCGGCTTCAAGCCCGAGCTCGCCGAGGTGACCATGAAGCCTTCGGCGGAAACCGAGCTCGCGGGCGACGACTCGGCGAAGATGCAGAAGCTCCTGGACGCGCTCGAGTCCCTCGACGACGTCCAGGACGTCTACACCTCGGCGGTCATCGGCTAGGGCCGCGGTGGGCGCCGTCCTCAAGCAGGCGATCCGCATCCTCGGCGTCGATCCCGGCCTCGGCATCACCGGCTACGGCGTGGTCGAGAAGTGCGGCTCGGTGCTCACCTACGTCGCCAGCGGCCGCATCGTATCCGACGCCAAGGATCCGCTCGCGGGCCGGCTCGCGACCATCCTCGAAGGTCTCGCAGAGGTGATCGCATCCTTCGCCCCCGAGGAGGTCGCGGTCGAGAAGGTGTTCGTGAACGTGAACCCGAATTCCACGCTCCTGCTCGGCCAGGCCCGCGGTGCGGCGATCTGCGCCGCGGTGCTCGCGCGGCTGCCGGTCTCCGAGTACACGGCTTTGCAGGTGAAGCAGGCGGTGGTCGGTCAGGGACACGCCAAGAAGGAACAGGTGCAGGAAATGGTGAAGCGCCTCTTGAAGCTCCCCGCCGCGCCCGGGACCGATGCCGCCGACGCGCTCGCCTGCGCCATCTGCCATGCGCACGGCGGAATGGGCCTCGGAGCCATTGCAACCCGCGGGCGGCGCGTGCGCGCGGGCCGCCTCGCATGAGGGCCTCCTCGTGATCGGGCGAATCCAGGGCGTGCTGGTCGAGAAGGACTTCCCCCAGATCCTCGTGTCCTGCAACGGCGTGGGTTACGAGATCGGCGTGCCCATGAGCACGTTCTATCCGCTGCCGCGCATCGGCGAGGAAGTGACGCTCCTCACCCACATGGTGGTGCGCGAGGATGCGCACCTGCTGTTCGGATTCGTGACCGCCGGGGAGCGCAACGCCTTCCGCCAGCTCTTGAAGATCAGCGGCGTGGGTCCGAAGGTGGCGCTCTCGGTGCTGTCGGGCCTTTCGGTGGACGACCTCGCGGCAGCCGTCGCGAACGAGGATGCCGCGCGCCTCACCAAGGTGCCGGGCATCGGCAAGAAGACCGCCGAGCGCCTGGTGCTCGAGCTGCGGGACAAGCTGCCCAAGACGCTCACCGCCATGGCGCGCGCCGACGCCCCCGCCGCGGGTGGAGACGTGGTGAGCGCGCTGCTTGCCCTGGGCTACAATGAGCGCGAGGCCCAGGCGGCGGTGAAGCAGCTGTCCGCGGAGTTGCAGCTGCCCGATGCGATCCGCCAGGCGTTGAAGCACCTGGCGAAGACATGACGAATCACCATTGATCGAAGCCGACCGCCTGATCTCGGGGGGAAAGGCCTCGCCGCAGGAAGAAGGCGAGGAGCGCGCCCTTCGCCCCAAGCTTCTCGCCGAATACGTCGGCCAGGCGAAGATCCGCGAGCAGCTTGGAATCTTCATCGCCGCCGCGCGCAACCGCAAGGAAGCGCTCGACCACGTGCTTCTCTATGGGCCGCCGGGTCTGGGCAAGACCACGCTCGCTCATATCATCGCGCGCGAGATGGCGGTGAACCTGAAGCAGACCTCGGGGCCGGTGCTGGAGCGCGCGGGCGACCTGGCCGCGATCCTCACCAACCTCGAGCCCAACGACGTCCTCTTCATCGACGAGATCCATCGCCTGAGCCCGGTGGTCGAGGAGATCCTCTATCCGGCGCTCGAGGACTACCAGATCGACATCATGATCGGCGAGGGGCCCGCGGCGCGATCGGTGAAGCTGGACCTCCCGCCCTTCACGCTGGTCGGCGCCACGACGCGCGCCGGCATGCTCACCAACCCGCTGCGCGACCGCTTCGGGATCGTGGCGCGGCTCGAGTTCTACACCGCCGAGGAGCTCACGCGCATCGTGCATCGCTCGGCGCAGCTCCTCGGCGTACAGGTCGAGGGTGACGGCGCGCACGAGATCGCGCGGCGCTCGCGGGGAACCCCGCGGATCGCGAACCGGCTATTGAGGCGCGTGCGCGATTTCGCCGAGGTGAAAGCCCAGGGCAAGGTGACCGCCGCGGTCGCGGACATGGCGCTGCGAATGCTCGAGGTCGATGCCATCGGGCTCGACGTCATGGACAGGAAGCTCCTGGAAGCGATCGTGCACCGCTTTGGCGGCGGGCCGGTGGGGGTCGAGAACCTCGCGGCCGCGATCGGCGAGGAGCGCGACACCATCGAGGACGTGCTCGAGCCCTTCCTCATCCAGCAGGGCTACCTGCAGCGCACGCCGCGCGGGCGCCTCGCGACCGCGCTCGCCTATCGCCATCTGGGGCTCGCGGAAGCGGCCCCGGCGCGCGTGGCCGACCTCTTCGCCGGCGCCGCCGCGGATCCTCCGGAGGCGCCGCGATGAGCCGCATCGCCATCAAGCCCACGCTGCAGCCGGAGCTCTTCGTCTATTCGTTCCCGGTGCGCGTGTATTTCGAGAACACCGACGCCGGCGGCGTGGTCTACCACGGCGAGTACCTCAAGTTCCTCGAGCGCGCGCGCACCGAGTGGCTGCGGCACCTGGGGTTCGACCACCAGGCGCTCGCCCGCGACCACCGCGTGGTGTTCGTGGTGACCGCGGCGACGATCGATTTCGCGCGCGCGGCGCGGCTGGACGACAACCTCCTGGTGAGCGTGCGCCTCAATTCCCTCGGCAAGGTTCGCTGCGTCTTCGCGCAGGAAATCCGCCGCGACGACGAGGTGCTGGTGCGGGCGGCGATCACCGTCGCCTGCGTGACCGGCGAGAACTTCAAGCCGGTCGAGATCCCCGAAGCACTCAGAAGAAAAATGGAGGCCGCGCTTTGATCGTCAGCCATGACCTATCGATCGTCTCGATGATCGTCAACGCGAGCATCGTCGTGAAGGTGGTAATGGCCATCCTCGCCCTCGCCTCGATGCTCTCCTGGACGTACATCTTCATGAAGTGGTTCGCGACCCGCCGCGCGCGGCGCCTGGCGGACGACTTCGAGCGCGAGTTCTGGAGCGGCTCCGACCTGGTCGGGCTTTACCAGCGAGCCTCCGCCGGTCGCTATGCGGCGTCGGGCATGGAGCGCATCTTCGAGGCGGGCTTCAAGGAGTTCCTCAAGCTGAAGGGCCGCGCCGGCGCCGACCTTTCGGCGCTGCTCGACGGCACGCGCCGCGCGATGAAAGCCACTTACCAGCGCGAGATGGATGCGCTCGAGGCGCACCTCTCGTTCCTCGCCACGGTCGGCTCGGTGAGCCCCTATATCGGGCTTTTCGGCACGGTCTGGGGGATCATGAATGCGTTCAGGGGCCTGTCGAACGTCGCCCAGGCGACCCTCGCCCAGGTTGCGCCGGGAATCGCGGAGGCGCTGGTCGCGACCGCGATGGGCCTGTTTGCCGCCATCCCCGCGGTGATCGCCTACAACCGGTTCAGCCACGACATCGATCGGCTCGCGAGCCGCTACGAAAGCTTCATGGAGGAGCTGCAGAACATCCTCCAGCGCCAGGCGCATCTGCCGGAGCGCGACATGGGCGCCACCGGAGCGCACCGCGCGCGATGAGGCGTCCGCGCCGCTCGATGGCGGAGATCAACGTCGTGCCGTACATCGACGTGATGCTGGTGCTGCTCATCATCTTCATGGTCGCGGCGCCGCTCATCAACCCGGGGCAGATCGACCTGCCGCAGTCGGGCCAGAAGCTGCAGCCCGCGGTGGCGCCGCTCGAGGTGCGCGTGCGCCCCAACGGCGAGCTGGCTCTGGTCGACCGCACCAAATCGGGCGATGAGCTCAAGGTGAGCCGCCAGCAGCTGATCGCCCTGGTGCGCGATGCGCAGCGCGCCGCGCCCGACCAGGCGGTGGTGATCTCGGGCGACAAGAATGCGAAGTATGACGAGGTGCTGCAAGTGCTCGACATCCTGCAGCGCAGCCAGGTGAAACGCGTGGGGCTGCTGGCGCGCCCGGCGCCGTGACCGCGCGGGCCATCACGCCCGCGGTGCTGGAGCGGTCGCCGCAGCCGGGAAGCGTCCGTGCCGTCCTCCTCGCCCTCGTCGTCCACGCGGTGTTCTTCGCGCTGATCGTGTTCGGGGTGAACTGGCAGAGCCGTCCGCCGGTGCCGGTCGAGGTCGAGCTGTGGGAAAAGTTGCCGGCCGTGCCCAAGGCAGCGCCTCCCGAACCCGCGAGGCCACCGGAGCCGCCTTCCGAGCCCCCGCCGGATCCTCCGATGCCCTTCGAGGTGACCCCGCTCCCGCCGCCGCCGAAGAAGGTCGAGGAGGTGAAGCCGGCGCCGCCCAAGCCCGCGGCCGAGATAAACGAGAAGCTCGAGCGGCAGAAACGCGAGAAGGAGAAGCGCGAACGGCTCGAGCGCGAGCGGCTCGATCGCCTCGAGAAGCAGAAGGCCGCCGAGGCGAAGAAGCGCGACGAGGACGACGCGCGCAAGAGGCTCGAGGCCGACAAGAGGAAGCGCGAGGACGAGAAGCGCCGCAGGGATGAGGAGAACGCGCGCAAGGAAGCCGACAAAGCACGGGAAGCGGCTGCGGCAGCGCAGAAAACGGAAATGGACAAATGGATCAAGGGCATTCAGGATAAAATCCGGCAAAGGGCGAACGTGCCCGACACCGTGACGGGCAGTCCCGAAGTGCACGTCCTGATCAAGCTCCTGCCCGGTGGAGGGGTGCTCGACATCACCATCACCAAGCGCAGCGGCAATCCGGCCTACGACAGCGCCATCGAGCGTGGCATCCGGAGCGCCTCTCCGCTACCCGTCCCACCCGCCGACTCGGAACTTTTCCCCCGGTTTCGGGAACTCAACCTGCATCTGCGGCACGAGCGCTAGCCGCCGGCCCCCGCCATGAATCGAATCTCCCTCTTCCTCAGCCTCATCCTCCTCGCCCTCTCGGCGCGGGCGCAGCTCACCATCGATATCACCACCAGTGGCGGGCGCCAGATCCCGATCGCGGTGATGGCGATGGCGGGCGAATCCAAACAACCGCAGTCAGTGAGCGAGGTTGTGGGCGCGGATCTGGCTCGCACCGGCCTCTTCCGCCTGGTGAATACGATCGGCATCAGCCCGGTCCCGACCGAGCCTTCGGAGGTGAACTTCGGCGACTGGACCGCGAGGAGCGCCGAGGCACTGGTGATCGGCAAGATCGAGTCGCTGCCGGAAGGGCGGGTGGAGGTGCGCTTCCGCCTCTTCGACGTCGCCAAGCAGTCGCAGCTGGCGAGCTATTCGTACGTCGTGGCGCCCGCCCAGCTGCGCGCCACCGCGCACCGCATCGCGGATCTCATCTACGAGAGGCTCACCGGCGACAAGGGAGCCTTCTCCACCAAGGTCACCTACGTCGTGAAGCGCGGCACGCGCTATGAGCTCCAGGTCGCGGATGCCGACGGATTCAACGCGCAATCGGTGCTCGCCTCCCAGGAGCCGATCATCTCGCCCGCGTGGTCGCCTGACGGCAGCCGTATCGCCTACGTCTCCTTCGACCAGAAGAAGCCGGTTGTGGTGGTGCAGAACCTCGCTCAGGGCACGACGCGTGTCGTGGCCAATTTCCGCGGCAACAACAGCGCCCCGGCCTGGTCGCCGGACGGCAGGCACCTCGCCGTCGCGCTCTCCAAGGACGGTCTCACCCAGATCTACCGGGTGCCGGCCAACGGCGGCGACGCGGAACGGCTCACGGAGTCGAGCGGCATCGACACCAATCCGGCGTTCTCGCCCGATGGGCAGTGGCTCGCGTTCACCTCGGATCGCGGCGGCTCGCCGCAGATCTATCGACAGCCGGCGGCGGGCGGAGCGGCCACGCGGCTCACCTTCGAAGGCACCTACAACGTGGCACCCCGCTTCAGCCCGGATGGCAAATACATCGCGTTCGTGCAGCGCGAGGGCGGGAAATTCCGCATCGCGACACTCGAGCTCGCGACCGGGCAGGTGAGCGTGCTGACCGAGGGTTCCCTGGACGATTCACCGAGCTTCGCCCCGAACGGTAAAATGATTCTCTACGAGGCCCAGGTCGGCGGCCGCGGGCAGTTGGCCGCGGTGTCGGGCGATGGGCGGGTACGCCAGCGGCTGTCGTCCGCCGCCGGCGACGTCCAGGATCCCTCGTGGGGTCCGATGCCGACCAATTGATTCATCCAAGCAGCAGTCCCGTAGTCTTCAAACAGGAGGGAAAAATGAAACAGGTCGCGATTTACGTCGTGCTCGCCGGGTTGGCCGCCGGCTGCGCCAGCCAGGAAGCGAAGAAGGATGCCCCGGTCGCCGATCGCTCCAGCAGCGGCACCACCATGCCCCCCTCGGGCACGACCCAGCCGTCCACCACGGCGCGCCCCACGACGCCCGACACCGTCGCGGGCAACCCGCTGCGCGATCCGAGCAACATCCTGTCGAAGCGCAGCGTGTTCTTCGAGTACGACTCCAACGCGGTGAAGGACGAGTACCGCGGCATGGTGCAGGCGCATTCCCGCTACATGTCCGACAAGCGCGACTCCAAGGTGCGCATCGAGGGCAACTGCGACGAGCGCGGCAGCCGCGAGTACAACCTCGCCCTGGGCCAGCGGCGCGCCGAAGCGGTCAAGAAAGTCATGACCGTGCTGGGCGTGTCCGACGGGCGCATCGAGACCGTGAGCTATGGCGAGGAGAAGCCGGTCGCCACGGGCCACGATGAGCAGGCGTATTCGCAGAATCGCCGCGCGGACATCAAGTACTCCGGTGAGTGATGACGTTCGGCCGCCGGTGGCGCTTCCGCGCCGCCGGTGGCGCGCGGCGCTCTGCCGCGCCGCGGCCGCCGGGCTGGTCCTCGCCGGATCGGCCCTGCCTTCGAGTGCCGGCCTCTTCGACGACGACGAGGCGCGCCGCCGTATCGAGATGTTGAGGTCCGAGCTGGCGCAGCAGGGCCGGGACAACGAGGCGCGCATCATCAAGCTCGAGGAGCAGATCCGCAACATCGGCGTGGTCGAGCTGTTGCGCCAGCTGGAGCAGGTGAATACCGAGCTCGCTCGGCTGCGCGGCCTGCTGGAGGTGGTTGGCAACGAGAACCAGCAGTTGCAAAAGCGCCAGCGCGATTTCTATCTCGACATCGACTCGCGGCTGAAGCGCCTCGAGGGTGCCGGCGCCGTCCCGGTGGCCGATGCTGGCGCCGCCCCGCCACCCCCCGCCGCCGGTGCTCCGGCGACCGCCCCTGCGCCCGTATCGGCCGTGCCTGCCGCCGTGGAACCGGTGGCCGCGCGGGTCCCGACACGCGAGGACCAGGCGCGCGAGGTGAAGGCCTACGACGCGGCCTCGAACCTCTTCCGGCGCAACGATTTTCCCTCGGCGATCGACGCCTTCCGCGCGTTCGTGAAGGACCATCCGGGCAGCCAGCTGGCCGCGAACGCCGGCTACTGGATCGGCATCAGCTACGCCAACCTGCGCGACTACCGCAGCGCGCTCGCGGCGCAGGAGGAGGTCATCACGCGCTATCCGCAGTCGCCCAAGGCTCCCGACGCGCTGCTCGCGATCGCGGCGATCCAGGCGGAGCAGGGCGACAACGGCAGCGCCCGCAACACCCTCGAAGACATCATCGCGCGCTTCCCCGGCTCCGAGGCCGCGGGCAAGGCGCGCACCCGGCTCGCGGCCCTGCGCCGCTAGCCCCGCCACGCCGGTCCCTGGCGTGCGATCAGCGATCGTCCTGCTTTCGGGCGGGCTGGATTCCGCCACCGTGCTTGCCCTGGCGCGCTCCGAAGGCTGGGTGTGCCACGCGCTCTCGATCGACTACGGGCAGCGGCATCGGTCGGAGCTGGAGGCGGCGCGCGCGGTGGCCACGGCCCTCGGCGCGGCGGAGCATCGCATCGTGCCGCTGGACCTGCGCGTCTTCGGCGGCTCGGCGCTCACTGACGCGTCGATCGCGGTCCCGACCGGCCCGACCGAGGGCGTGCCGATCACCTACGTGCCTGCGCGCAACACCATCTTCCTCTCGCTGGCATTGGCATTCGCCGAGGTCACCGCCGCGGATGCGATCTTCACCGGCGCCAACGCGGTCGACTACTCCGGCTATCCGGATTGCAGGCCGGCGTTCCTCGGGGCCTTCGAGGCGATGGCCAATCTGGCGACGCGGCGCGCGGTAGAGGGCGCCCCGATCCGCATCGAGGCGCCGATCGTGCACCTGTCGAAGGCCGAGATCGTGCGCCGCGGAGTTGCGCTCGGCGTGGACTTCTCGCTCACCGTGTCCTGCTACAACGCAGACGCCCAGGGCCGCGCCTGCGCGCGCTGCGAGTCGTGCCGGCTGCGCCGGGAGGGATTCGTTGCAGCGGGGATCCCCGATCCCACGCGCTACCAGCCGCGCGAGGCACCGCACGGCTAGAATGGCGGCTCATCGCCGGAGGCCTTCTTGACGAGCAGCATCAATCCCGGCGCCGTGGTGGTTTGGGGCGGCTTCTTCCTCGGGTTCATCTTCGGCGCAGTCGCGAACCGCACCAACTTCTGCACCATGGGAGCGGTCTCCGACGTGGTCAACATGGGCAGCTGGGGACGCATGCGCATGTGGCTGCTCGCCATCGCCGTTGCAATCCTCGGCACCCAGGCTCTTCACCTCACCGGACAGGTCGACCTCGCGAAGTCGTTCTACGTGCGGCCCAACCTCACGTGGCTCGCCTATATCCTGGGTGGCGCCCTGTTCGGCATCGGCATGACGCTGGGCTCGGGATGCGGCAGCAAGACCCTGGTGAGGCTCGGGGGCGGGAGCCTCAAGTCCCTCGTGGTGTTCGTTTTCTTCGGCATCGCCGCGTACATGACGATGAAGGGCCTGTTTGCGATCTGGCGCATCTCGTTCATTGATCCGGTGGCGATCGACCTCGGCGCGCGTGGCATCGCGAGGCAGGACCTTCCGACGCTCTTCGCCGCGCTCACTGGCGCGGGCCTGCGGGGGGCGCAGATGGCGCTCGCGGCGCTGATCGTGGCGGCGCTGCTCGTGTTCGTCTTCAAGGATCGCGACTTCCGCTCGAGCTTCGACCACATCCTCGGCGGCGCCGTGGTAGGGCTCACCATCGTCGCGGGCTGGTATGTGACCGGTCACCTCGGCTATGGTGAGAACCCGGAGACGCTCGAGAACACCTTCTTCGGCACCAACAGCCGCACCATCGAGTCGCTTTCGTACACCGCGCCCGTGGGTTATACGCTCGAGCTCCTGATGCTTTGGAGCGACAAGTCGCTCACCATTACCTTCGGGATCGCCGCCGTGATCGGAATCATCCTCGGCTCCTTCGCCTATGCGGTCGCGTCGCGCACGTTTCGATGGGAAGGCTTCGCCGGCGCCGAGGACACGGCGATGCACGTGATCGGCGGGCTGCTGATGGGGTTCGGTGGCGTCACCGCGCTCGGCTGCACCATCGGGCAGGGTCTCACGGGACTCTCCACCCTGGCGCTGGGCTCGGTGCTCGCGTTCTTGTCGATCATCGCGGGCTCGGCCGCGACGATGAAATGGCAGTACTGGCGGATGGCACGCGAGCCTTGAGCGCGGGCTGCGCGAAGCGTTGAGGCGGGTACGCGGTGGATGATATAATTTTCGTTTTTCCGGGGCGTTAGCTCAGCTGGTAGAGCAGCGGACTTTTAATCCGTTGGTCACAAGTTCGAATCTTGTACGCCCTACCAACAAAGACTGCGGGTTAGCGCTTTTCGGCTAACCCGTTTGTCTTTCCACCGCGGGGAATCGATGCCTCCAGAGGCGCTGCAGCGCGCGCTCGAATCCTTCCAGCGCGGCGACCTGGAAGAGGCCGAACGTCTCTGCCAGGCGGTGCTCGTGGCGAAACCCGGTCTCTTCGCAGCCCTGTACCTCGCGGGAATCATTGCCGGGAGCGCCGGGCGGCCGGGGGATGCGGTCCTCTTCATGACGCGCGCCACCGCCGCCGACCCGAAAAATGCCGACGCCCATTACAACCGGGGTGTTGCCCTGGGGGAGCTCGGGCGGCATGCCGAGGCCGCGGCGAGCTATGCCCGGGCCGCGGCGCTCAATCCCACCCATGCGGACGCGTTCTTCAACCGCGGCGTGATGCTGGACGCCCTCGGGCGCCATGCAGAGGCGCTCGAAAGCTACGCTGGCACCCTCGCATTGCAGCCGCGATACGCCGAAGCGCACCAGAACCGGGGGATCGCGCTCGCCGCGCTGGACCGGCAGGCGGAGGCGCTGGCGAGCTATGACCAGGCGATCGCGCTCAATCCCGCCTACGCCGCCGCGCACAACAATCGCGGCGCGGCGCTGGCGGCTCTCGGCCGGTCCCTGGATGCGCTGGCGGCGTACGACCGCGCGATCGCGCTTCGCCCTGCTTACGCGGAGGCGCACGTGAATCGCGCGATCGCGCTGCACGATCTCGATCGTCCCGCCGAGGCGCTCGCGAGCTGCGACCGGGCGCTCGCCCTGCGCGGCGACCATGCCGAGGCGCATTTCAACCGCGGCAACGCATTGCGCGAGCTGAACCGTCACGCCGAGGCGATCGAAGCCTACGAGCGAGCCGTCC
This sequence comes from Usitatibacter sp., assembly GCA_046590805.1. Lineage (GTDB taxonomy): Bacteria > Pseudomonadota > Gammaproteobacteria > Burkholderiales > Usitatibacteraceae > Usitatibacter. Next base: position 2,847 of record JBKJTM010000459.1, on the reverse strand, counting down.
GGGTAGCCCCCGAGCATGCCTCCGCCCACTGGAACCTGGCCGATTGCCGCCTGTTGCTGGGCGATTTCGCCGGAGGGTGGCGGGAGTACGAATGGCGCTGGAAGCTGCGCCAGCGATCCCCTGGCCGTCGGGACTTCGCGCAGCCCATCTGGCTGGGAGAACAGCCTCTGCGGGGGCGGACCATCCTGCTGCACGCCGAACTGGGCCTGGGCGACACATTGCAGTTCTGTCGTTACGTGCCACGGGTCGCCGCCCTGGGCGCGGCGGTGGTGCTCGAGGTCCAGGCGCCGCTCGTGCCGCTGCTCGCCAGCCTCGCGGGCATACGCGAGCTGCTGCCCAGCGGCGCCGCATTGCCGCCTTTCGACTATCACTGCCCCCTGATGAGCTTGCCGCTGGCCTTTCGGACCGACGCAGCGACCATCCCGGCGGCGATTCCGTATCTGAAGAGCAACCTCGCGCGCGTCGACGCGTGGCGGCGCAAGCTTGGCCCCGCTACCGGGCCACGCGTGGGCGTCGCCTGGAGCGGAAGCCGCGCGCTCGCCAACGACAAGCGCAGCATGGCGTTCAACGATCTCCGGCCGATGCTGGTGGGCGCTCTCGAATGGATCAGCCTCCAGAAGGAGGTCGGCGCCGACGAGGGGCGCTACCTCGTCTCCCATGGCGGCATTCGCCACTTCGGCGACGAGCTTGCCGACTTTGCCGATACCGCGGCGCTCATCGATCTCATCGACCTCGTGGTGACCGTGGATACCAGCGTGACGCACGTCGCAGGCGCGCTCGGCAAGGAAGTGTGGATACTCCTGCCGTTCGGAACGAATGATTGGCGCTGGCAGCTCGGGCGCGAGGATAGCCCCTGGTATCCGAACGCGCGCCTTTTCCGCCAGCCCGCGCCGGGCGATTGGGCGTCGGTGGTGAGCCGGGTGGCCGGCGCGCTCGCACACCGTTTCAGTTCCGGGGGTTGAGGGCGGCACGGAACATGCACCCGCCGAGCGGGTCTATAGTGATGATCATGAAGCGCCTTCTCCTGCTTCTCGTGCCCGCGTTGCTGACCACCGCCTGCGCGACGCAGGGCCTGCGCCCGGGTGCCTCGGCCGAGGAGGTGGTGAGTTCCATGGGCCCGCCGGTGGTCGAGCTGCGCGACCCCGACGGGACGCGCCACATGGCCTACCCCTCGGGTCCGTTCGGGCTGCAAACCTACATGGCGCACCTGGACGGCAGCGGCCGGCTGCAGGGTGTCGAGCAGGTGCTGGACGATACCCGCTTCAACTCGATCTTCCAGGGCATGACGACCGACGAATTGCTGCGCCTCATCGGGCCGCCGTCCCAGCGCGTCTACTTCGGCAACCTGCGCGAGACGGCCTGGGATTATCGCTATCGCGACTCCTGGGGTTACGTCGCCATCCTGTCGGTGATGGTCGACGATGGCGGCCGCGTGGCGAGCCGCATCACCCAGCGCATCGAGCGCGACAACCGCCGCTAGGCGGCCGGCCGCTCCACGCGCCGCTCGAGGACCACGATGCGGAAGGGGTAGGCGTGCCGCTCGTCGGCCGCATGCCGCTCCACTTCATGCTCGACCCATTCCCCGCGCTCGAACTCGGGAAAGAACGTGTCGCCCTGGACCACCGCATCGACCTCGGTGAGGTGGATACGGTCCGCGATCGGGAGCGCCTCGGCGAAGAGCGACGTGCCACCGATCACGCAGACCTCGTCGGCCGATCCCGCGGCCCTCCAGGCGGCTTCGAGGGAGTTGACCACCTTGGCGCCGGGCGCTTCGAACGCGGCATTGCGCGTCACCACGATGTTGTCCCGCCCCGGCAACGGCCGGCCGATGGATTGCCAGGTGCGCCGGCCCATCACCACCGGATGTCCCATGGTGACGCGCTTGAAATACGCGAGATCTTTCGGCAGCTTCCACGGCAGCTGGTTGTCGCGGCCGATCACCCGGTTGCGCGCCATCGCCACCACCAGCGAGCGGATCATCGCGCGCTAGACCGCGATCGGGGCGCTGATCGCGGGCTGCGGATCGTAGCCCTCGAGGGTGAAGTCCTCATAGCGGAAGGCGAACAGGTCGCGCACCGCGGGATTCAGGCGCATCACCGGTAGCGCACGCGGCGCGCGCGCGAGCTGCTCGCGCGCCTGGTCGAGATGGTTGAGGTACAGGTGGGCGTCGCCGAGCGTATGGATGAACTCGCCCGGCTTGAGCCCTGTCACCTGCGCCACCATCAACGTGAGCAGCGCGTAGGAAGCGATGTTGAAGGGCACGCCAAGAAAGATGTCGGCGCTGCGCTGGTAGAGCTGGCAGGAGAGCCGGCCGTCAGCGACATAGAACTGGAACAGCGCATGGCATGGAGCGAGCGCCATGCGCGGGATGTCCGCGACGTTCCATGCCGAGACGATCAGCCGCCGCGATCCGGGGTTGGCGCGGATCTGGGCGACGACGTCGGCGATCTGGTCGATGTGGCGGCCGTCCGGCGCGGGCCAGGAGCGCCACTGATAGCCGTAGACGGGCCCGAGCTCGCCGTCCCTGTCCGCCCACTCGTCCCAGATCGTGACTTTGTTCTCTCGCAGGTAGGCCACGTTGGTGCTGCCCTGCAGGAACCAGAGGAGCTCGTGCACGATGCTGCGCAGGTGGACCTTCTTGGTGGTGAGGAGCGGGAAGCGATCGGCCAGGTCGAAGCGCATCTGGTGGCCGAAGATGGAGAGCGTTCCGGTGCCGGTGCGGTCCTGCTTGCGCGCGCCGTGCTCGAGCACGTGGCGAAGCAAATCGAGGTAGGTCTTCATGCGGATTGCGCGTGATTCTAGCAGCCGGGGAGGGCGTTCGCGGCGGCCCGCTTCGTGCGAAACTCG
>JBKJTM010000051.1:0-3746 GCA_046590805.1 Usitatibacter sp. | reverse complement strand
CGCCGCTACACGCATCAGGCGCCCCGAGGGCTCACGGTTGCAGTTTCCGGGCCGGGAGATGACAGCCGCCACGTCGGCTCCAACCGTTTCCCCGCAAATGCCGGAAGAACCTCTTTTTTAGTGACGCGCGAGCGCGTGGCTGCTATTTTCGCGACTCCCGTTACTGGAGGCTTCACGTGCGTGCCCTGGTTCTGATCATCGCCTGCTGGCCGCTCTTCGCGTCCGCGCAAACCACGGGCACGACCGGCCAGCCGCCTGCCTCGACGCCCCCCGGCATGGCTCCAGGCACAACCTTCCCCGCGACGCCCGCGGCTGCGGGACAGGGCCAGTCCTTCGTGGTCGCGGAGCCGACTTCGGGGCTCCCGCCCGGACGCCTGATCCCGCTCCCGGTGATGAGCGAGCTGCAGGTGCGCGAGCTGGTGAGCGACCTGGCGACCCACATCGAGGTGACCGCCGGCTATCGTCGCCTTTCATCCGCGGAGGGCGCGACACTCCCTCCCCTGCCCGGGGCGGTCACGGCCGGGCCCGTGATCGGGCGCAAGGGCGCCACCGGCCAGGACGTGGTGCGCCTGGGCCACATCATCGCGCCGCGCCGCCTGCCGCAGCTCTGGGTCCAGGGGATCACGGTCGCCGGGACGAGCTTCACGCCCAACGCCGACAGCGCGGCACCGGGACTCGACTCGGCGCTCAAGATGATCATGGGCGAGCGCACGCGGCTCTTCGCCAAGCTGCGCATGGCGGACCTCGCCACCCGCACGGTGCCGCTCTCATACGTGGATGCCGAAGCCGCGCTCTTCGCGCTGCGCGCCATGGGTTACGCGGTGGTCACCGATTCGGAAGGACTCTCCAGGGACGACTCGTACCGCGGGCAGGATGTCGATTCGTTCGAGCTCTCCCGCGATCCGCCTCCGGGCCCGCCCGGCCCGCCCAGCATGCCCGAGCAACCCGCGCAGAACCCGCTCCAGTCCCTTTCGCCGGACCAGCAAAACCGCTTCCTGCCGCGCTTTCCGGCGATCCGCAACCTGCCGACCACGATCGCGCTCGACCGCCTGCCGATGGTGGTGAAGATCCCGTCGACCGAATACAAGAACATGGGCCTCGTGGGGGGCGAGCTCACGCCGACTCAGCGCGACCAGCTGGGCCTCACCATCATCCCGAGCGCCGCCTCGCCCCTTGCCGAGACCGTCACCGGCGGGTCGTCCGAGCTGCTGGTGATCTATCACCCCGATTACCCCGACCAGCTGGCGAAGGTGACAAAGCTGATCCGCGAGACCATCGACCGGCCCGCGCGCCAGGTGTACGTCGAAGGTCTGGTCCTCGAGATCAGCCAGGAGGGCCTGAAGGAGCTGGGCGTGCAATGGGACCTCAAGAAGGGCAGCCAGTCCTTCTCGATCGGCTCGCTGATTCCGGTGCCTCCGGGCGGCAACGCGCTCAACATCTTCCGCGATTCCACCCTCAACATCACGCCCTCGCAGATCGCGGCGCGCATCAACGCGCTGGTGCAGACCAACAAGGCGGAGGTGCTCTCGCGCCCGAGCATCATCACGCTCGACAACCGCCAGGCGACGATCCGCGTCGGCACCGACATCCCGGTGTCCACCTCCAAGGACGCGGCGGCGGTGGGGAGCGGCTCCAATCGCGTCGCCTTCTCGTTCCAGTACATCCCGACGGGGATCCTCCTCAACATCCGCCCCCGCATCTCCGAGGACCTCTCCGAGATCAGCATGCTGATCGACGCGACCGTGTCGGCCACCGTGCCGGGCGCGGACCTGCAGGTGCTCGATCCGGTGAGCCGCATCGCGCTCGCCTCGGCGCCCACCATCTCGACGCGGCGCGTGCAGACCTACGCGCGCATCCTCGACAACCAGCCCCTCATCATCGGCGGGCTGCTGTCGCGCAACCAGATCACCACGCGCAGCCGCGTGCCGCTGCTGGGCGACATTCCCTTCGTCGGCGCGCTCTTCGGCCATACCTCGACCCAGGACGACCGCCGCGAGGTGATCATCGTCCTCACGCCCTCGGTGGTGACCGAGAACATCCGCGAGACCAAGGCCCAGTACCCGAAGGACGACGACCGCTTCGACCAGCTCGAGACGTTGCTCTTCAAGGAGCACTACCGCATCCGCGCCGAGGACCTGGTCGACAGCTCCGACATCCGCTTCAACGCGCGCTTCCGCGCCTTCAAGAGCGCCGCGATCCGGGTGATCGACCAGAAGCCCGAGCTCGCGACGCGCCCGCCGTTCTCGCTCTTCGCCGCCAACCGGATCCCGGCGGAGTTCTTCTTCGTGACCGGGATGATGTATCGCATGCTCGACCGCATGCAGGGCACGGACTTGAGCCGCATCGAGAACCTCAAGTTCTTCGAGCGCGACGGAGCCGCCGAGCACCGGCCGGTCTCGGTCGCGCAGGTGCTCGCGCGCCACGGCGACGGATCCGACCCGCAGAGCTTCTTCGCCCGCAATCCCGGCAAGGCGCTCGCCATCGTCTTCCGCTTCGGCCGCGGCTCGCTCGCCGAGGCGGACATGTTCACCGAGACCGTGCCCGAGGTGAAGATCGTCGACAGCCCCGACCGCGCCGCGTGGAGCCGGTTGGTGTGGGACCTCTCCAAGCCCGACTCGGCCGGCGTGCCGCGCTTCGCGATCGTGCTGCACGACGCCTCGGACATCCGCCGCCTGCAGATCGCCTACGCGACGCAGAACACCGTGCTCAACAATGGCGGCAATGCCGGGATGATCTTCGACAAGTGGCTGGTGGGACGCATGGTGCACCTGCAGGAAGTCTCGCCCAACTGGGAGCGGATCCTCAACGCGCAGATCGCCCAGTACTTCTTCCTCGGCGAGCACTGGTACATGTATTTCATGCAGGAGCATCAGGCGGCGATGCGCAGCCTCGAGGCAGCGCTCAAGTCGCCCGAGATCCAGCCGCTGCTGGGCGTGCGCCCGCCCTGAGGGAGCGCAAGCTGCGGCAGCTCCCCAGGGGGCCTGCTTTTCTTTGATGAAATTCCCCCTTGCGTAACCCTTTTGGCACCCTGCCGCGTTTCATCTACCAGGAGCCGCCCCTTTGGGCGGTGGATTGGAGATGACATGAAAGCTCTTTCTGCTGTCGCCGCGGTGCTTCTCGCTAGCGCCAGCTTCGCGGCAAACTCCGTCGGCCGGACCGCGGACATCACCATCGTCGACCGGACGACCGGGCGCGCGTTGCCCGTTCACTGGCATGAAGGCCGCCCCTACGTCGTCGGCAAGCCCGGGAACGAATACCAGATCGTCGCGCGCAACCGCGGCGGCGGGGACCTGTTGGCGGTCGTCTCGGTGGACGGTGTGAACGTGGTCAGCGGCCAGACCGCCAGCCCCGATCAGGGCGGCTACGTGATCTCGCCGCGGGACCGGATGGCCATCAAGGGCTGGCGCAAGAGCCTGGGTGAAACCGCTTCCTTCTACTTCACCTCGCTCGGCGACTCCTATGCCGCCAGGACCGATCGGCCGCATGACGTCGGCGTGATCGGCGTCGCTCTCTTCGAGCGTGCCTACCGTTACGAGGCCCCGGTCGAGATCGACCCGTCCGACTCCTGGGGGCCGAAGCGGGAGAGCGCCGACAAGCGGACGCAGCCGGGCGCCAAAGCGCAGAAACACGCGGACGCAGCGCCCTCCGCACCGCTCGGAACGGGCCACGGACGGAGCGAGTCTTCGCAGGCGCGCTATACGGATTTCGAGCGCGCGACCCTCGAGCCAGTGGAGACCATCGCCATC
>JBKJTM010000482.1:0-4126 GCA_046590805.1 Usitatibacter sp. | reverse complement strand
CGCATCAGCAAGAGCCGCTACCAGTACGTGCTGAAGAGCGTGGGCGACAAGGACCTGCAGGCGAGCGCCGAGAAACTGGTGAGCCTGATGCGGCCGGACCCGATTTTCCGCGACGTGTCGAGCGACTCGCAGTTGAAGGGTCTGCAGGCGCAGCTGCAGATCGACCGCGACAAGGCCAACGCCCTCGGGGTGAAGATCCAGGACATCCGCACCGCCCTTTATTCGACCTTCGGCGAGCGGCAGGTGTCGACGATCTTCGCCGCGTCGGATTCGTACCCGGTCATCCTGCAGGCGGTCGCGGCCGACCGGCGTGACGAGTCGGCCTTCGCCAAGATCTTCCTGCGCTCGAGCTCAGGAGCGCTGGTGCCGCTTTCGAGCATCGCCTCGGTGGAGCGACGCGTGGGGCCGATCGCGATCAACCACGCGGGCCAGCTGCAATCGATCACTGTCACCTTCAACCTGGCGCCGGGCGTTGCGCTGGGAGACGCCGCAAAGCGCATCGAGCGCTACCAGGTGGAGTCGGCAATGCCCTCTTCGATCATCACTGCCTGGGCGGGAGACGCCGCCGCGTTCCAGAAGTCGCAGTCGAGCCAGGTGTGGCTGCTGCTCTCGGCGCTGCTGGTGATCTATGTGCTGCTGGGCGTGCTTTACGAGAGCTACATCCACCCGATCACGATCCTGGCCGGCATTCCTTCGGCGGCGATCGGCGCGCTGCTCACGCTGCTGATCTTCGGCATCGACCTGTCGATGATCGCGGTGATCGGCATCCTGCTGCTGATCGGCATCGTGAAGAAGAACGCGATCATGATGATCGACTTCGCCCTCGCCGCGCAGCGCGAGCGGGGGATGGAGGCGCTGGAGGCGATCCGCCAGGCGTGCCTGCTGCGCTTCCGGCCGATCATGATGACGACCTTCGCCGCGCTCATGGGCGCGATACCGATCGCTGCAGGACTGGGCGCGGGCGCGGAGCTGCGCCAGCCTCTCGGCCTCGCGGTCGTGGGCGGGCTCCTCTTCTCGCAGGTGATCACGCTCTTCATCACGCCGGTGATCTTCCTCTACCTCGACCGGTATTCCGGCAAGGGGCCGGTCACCCGGCCTTCGGGCGAGCTGAGCCCCGCTCCGTCGGGCGACTGAGGCCCGTAGTTCGCGGGCCACCCGCGCGGCGCAACAGATAGAGCGCGCTACCGTTACCGGGGTTGCGGCGGCACCGGCGGCGGATCGGGCGCGCGGCGCGGCACCGCCCTGGTCGGCGCGGTGAGGAATACCGGCGCGATCAGGACCTCGTTCTCGACCACGTACTTCTCCATCTCGGTCGCCAGACGCTCGCCGCAGTACTCGTAGTGGTTCTTCACGTGCAGCTTGAGGCGCGATTCGCCGGCGATGCGGTCGCGCGTCGCCTCGTAGGTCGGCAGCAGCGAGGAGTCGCTCCAGTGCGAGCCGATGCTCTTCACCAGCCCGGAAATGCGTCCGGCGAGCTGCTTCAGCTTCGCGGCCCTCTCGGCCGGAAGGGTCGTGAACGCCGTGCTGGCGAAGCAGATCTCCAGCACCGCGCCGGCCTCGCTGAAGCGGAAGACGTTCGCCATCATCTGCGGCGGCGTCTGCAGCGCGTGCGCGCCGAGCGGCAGGAGGAGGAGGGGGAGAGCGAGGAGAAGGCGCATATGGTCGTGGTGCTTCAGGTTGAGTGTTGCAAGGGTTGACATCAACCCTCAGTCTTTTTGGATGTGCCCCATCTTTTGCTTTTGATCGTGAAAGGGCAGGCTCATCTGGCGAGCCATCAAGCGGTTACCGTGAGTTGATGATCGTCACGTATCGATACCGTCTTCTCCCCTCCAAGCGCCAACATCGTGCACTTGAAGAGATTCTCGAATCACAACGACAACTGTACAACGCGGCGCTCGAGGAGCGGATTGGGGCCTACCGCAAGGCAAGTTTGACGCGCACCTATTTCGATCAGTGCAAAGCACTCACCGAATGGCGAGGGAGCGACTCCGAGGGTTCTGCATTGCCCGTGAACCTGCAGCGTGCCACGCTCAAGCGGCTGGACGCGGCCTACCAGGGGTTCTTCCGCCGAGTCGCCAAGGGTGGCAAACCCGGATTTCCCCGCTTTCGTGGCAAGGGCTGGTTCGACAGCTTCGGGTTCACGCAATTCGCGGGAATCACGCTCAAGGGGGAGCGTCTGCGCTTCAGGGGCATGCCGGGAAGCCTGCGCCTGCACATGCACCGTGAGTTGCCCTGCGGCGCTTCCATCAGAAGGTGCATCTTCAAGCGCGATACGAAGGGTTGGAGCGTGTCTTTCCCGGTAGCGATCGAGACAGCTGCGCCACGGGAGTCTCATCGCGCGGTGGGCGTGGATCTGGGCATATCGACCTTTGCAGCGCTCTCTGACGGCGGCTTCATCCCGAGCCTCAAGGCTGCCCGGAAAGCCGAGCGCCGATTGCGCGTGGCGCAGCGTGTTCTCTCGCGCAAGCAGGGCGGCTCCCGCGGGCGCCGCAAGGCCCGAACGGCCGTGGCTCGCTGCCACGCAGCCGTGGCCCGCCAGCGCCGCGAGCACCTGCACCAGGCGAGCGCTCGCCTCGCGCGAGACTACGATGCGATCGCGGTCGAGAAGCTGAACGTGAAGGGTCTCGCGGGCGGCTGCCTGGCCAAAGACGTCCACGACGCATCGTGGGCTCGGTTTATCTCGATGCTGCGTTACAAGGCTGAAAGTGCCGGTGCGCGCGTGATCGAGGCGGACCCTTACACCAGTCAGGACTGTTCTGACTGCGGCATTAAGGTCCCGAAGAGTCTCTCCGATCGGCGCCACGACTGCTGGCACTGCGGGCTGCGATCGACCGGGACCTCAATGCCGCACGCAACATCCTGTACCGGGCCGGAGTGGGCCCGGGCTTGCGTAACGTAGCCGGTAGCTGCGGCAAGCGTGCAAGCGAAAACCTCGGACCGGCGCTCCAGCCTCGTCAAGAGCCTGGGACGCCAAACGGAGTCACTGACCATATGGTTAGAATGCCTCATGGAACCGAACCTCGACAAGATCGAAAAGCTGGTGCGCGAGCTGCTGGTGGAGCTGGGCGAGGACCCGAAGCGCGAGGGCCTCCTCAACACCCCGCGGCGGGTCGCGAAGGCGTTCGCTTTCCTTACCCAGGGCTATCGCGCCAACCTCGACGAGGTGATCAACAACGCGCTCTTCACCCAGGACACCAGCAGCATGGTGATCGTGAAGGACATCGAGCTCTACAGCATGTGCGAGCACCACATGCTGCCGTTCTTCGGCCGCTGCCACATCGGCTACATTCCGGACGGCAAGGTGTTCGGCGTGAGCAAGCTGGCGCGCATCGTGGACATGTTCGCGCGCCGGCTGCAGCTGCAGGAGCGCTTGACCGAGCAGATCTCCAAGGTCGTCATGGAGGAGATCGGCGCCAAGGGGGTGGGCGTGATGATCGAGGCGCGGCACCTCTGCATGATGATGCGCGGGGTGGAGAAGCAGAATTCGACCATGATTACCTCGTCGGTCCTGGGCGTATTCCGCGATCATCTCGCCACGCGCGAGGAATTCCTCACCCTTATCGGCAAGCGATGATCCTGGTCGGCATGCCCGATTCGCCGTACGTGCGCCGCGTGGCCATTTCGCTCAGGCGCATGGGCATCCCGTTCGAGCACCAGCAGGTCTCGGTCTTCCGCCACTTCGACCGCTTCAAGGCGATCAACCCGGTGGTGAAGGCGCCGAGCTTCGTTTGCGACGACGGCACGGTGCTGATGGATTCCTCGCTCATCCTCGACCACATCGAGAGCATGGCTCCGGCGGCGAAGCGCCTGATGCCCGCGGACGTGATGGAGCGGCGCGAGGCGCTGCGCCTCATCGGGCTCGCGATGGCCGCCTGCGAGAAGGGCGTGCAGATGGTCTACGAGAAGGAGCAGCGCCCGGCCGGGAAGCGCCACATGCCGTGGATGGACCGCGTGATCGGCCAGGCGAACGCCGCCTGCGGTGAGCTGGAGCGGACCCTGGCCGCGCGCGGTGATGGCTGGCTGCAGGGCGATGCCTTGAATGCCGCCGACATCGCGGTCGCCTGCGCGTGGCGCTTCGGCCAGTACTACGACGCGGCCGAGATACCGGCCGCCAACTACCCCGCGC
>JBKJTM010000026.1:0-6275 GCA_046590805.1 Usitatibacter sp. | reverse complement strand
TGAGCGCCACGCCCTCGATGTCCGCCTCGTGGCGCGCGGCGTAGCAGAGCGCGGCGAGCGCACCCAGCGAGATGCCCGCGAGCCAGATGCGCTGGTGGCCGCGCGCCCGCGCCGGCCGCACCACGTGGTCATGGATGCGCTGCACGATGGAGCCATCGGCGAACCAGGCGGCGCGCATCTCCCCCATCACGATCTCGGCGCGTATGCCCCGGGCCTCGACCGCTTCGGGGAAACCCTCGCGCAGGAAGTCCTCGGGCTGGCTGTAGGTCGCGGTGAGGAGCGCGATGCAAAGGGCCGTGCTCGTCCCCGGCGCCGGGCCGTGAGTCAAGGTCCGCATTGGGCTATCTCTCCCGCGCGCCCGACAGCACCGCCGCGAACACCAGAGTGAGGAACGCGCCGAGGGCGACGGTGGAGCCGATCGACTGCAGCACCGGCACCGAGGAGAACGCGAGCACGCCGAAGCCCGCCACCGTCGCCAGGTTCGCGATCGCGAGCGATGCGAGCGTGCGTGCCGCCGCGGGATCGGCGCCGATCGCCAGGCGGTCGAAGAAAAGCGCGTAGTTCGATCCCACCGCCACCACCAGCAGCAGCCCCACGAGGTGCAGCAGCGTGAGGCGCGTGCCCAGCGCGATGTGGCATGCGGCGACCACCAGCACGCCGGCAAGGAGCGGCGCCATCACGCGCGCGACGCGTGCGGGCTCGCGCAACGCGCCGAAGAGCAGGGCCACGATGACGCCCAGGCCGACCGCGGACATCGCGAGCGCCCGGTCAAAGTAGCCGGCGTAGAGGCGATCGACCTCGGCCTTGATGTCCACCACGAGCGCGCCCGGCACGCCCGCGGCGGCGACCGCCTCGCGCACCGCGGCGATGTCCGCGCGCGAGGAGCCCGCGGAAGGACGCAAGCCGAGCAGTGCCGTCCAGCGCCCGTCGGATGCCCTGAAGAGCAGGCCGTCCAGCGCCATCTCGAGCGCGGTTCCGGCGAGCCTGTCGCGCGTGAGCGGGCCGCCGGCGCGCGCTCGCTCGACATCGGCGATGAAGGGCTCGAGACGCTCGGCGCGCAGCGGCATTTCCTGCAGCGCGGCGCGCAGGCGTTCTCGCAGCGCAGCGGATTCGGGAAGGCTCGCCAGGCGCGCGCGCTGCATCTGCGCGCTGGGCAGCACGCGTGCGGCGGACTCGTAGCCGCCCAGCTTGCCGGCGGCGATGAGCGGATCGAGGCGCGCGCCGACCCGCTCCGCGGCCTGGAGCGCCGAGTCGGCATCGGCGCCGTGCACCGCGACCACGTGGCGCGCGTCCGAGGCGCCCATCGCGGTGCGCAACTCGATATCCAGGCGGCGGTCGTCGCGCGAGATCGGGTTCAGGCTGGTGAGCTCGTGGTTCCAGAGCGCGTTGCCGTGGTATCCGAGGATCGCGATCGAGATCGCCACCGACGCCACCACCAGCCAGCGCGCGCGCGGCGCGTGCCGCGCCACGGCGGCGACGCGCGCGCCGAGGGCCGATACGTCGCGGATGCGGAAGCCGCGCGGCAGCATCGCCGGCAGGACGAAACGCGTCACCACCGCGGCGACCGTGAGCCCGGTGATCGCGTAGACGCCGAGCTGCACCAGCCCCGGCAGGCCCGAGAAAAGCAGCGCCGAGAACCCGGCGACCGAGGTGAGCACGCCCAGCCGCACCGTGGGCCAGAAACGCGCCACCCACTCGTCCTCGCCGGCCTTGCCGTCACCCGCCTGCACGAATAGATAGATCGAGTAATCCACCGCCTCGCCGATCAGCGCGGTGCCGAAGCCGAGCGTGATGCCGTGCACGACGCCGAAGCCGAGCGAGACCGCGGCGACCCCCGCCACCGCGCCGCTGATCACCGGCACGAGGTTCAGCCCCAGCGCCAGGGGCGATCGATAGACGGCGAGCAGCAGCGCCACGATGATCGCCATGCCGATGGCGGAGAGGCGCTCCACATCGTTGCGCACCATCGCGCGCGCTTTCACCGAGAAGACGCCGGGGCCGGTCACCAGGAGCCGGGCCTCGCCGACGCCGGAAACCTTCGCGAAGGCCCGCTCGATCGCCGCCAGCGCCTCGGCCTGCGCATCGGTGTCGGACCCGGCGGCGCGCGTGCGGGCGAGCAGCAGCGCGCGCTTGCCGTCGGGTGTCACCCACACGCCATCGCGCACCTGCGGGCCCTCCTGCGGGCGCAGGCGCTCCACCAGCGTCACCATCTCGCCGGTCGGATCGCGCGGCACCAGGCTCTTCACCATCATTCCCGCGGGCGAGGCCAGCAGGTCGATCGTCTCCGCGATCGCGGCGCGCAGCCCTTCGACCGAGAAGCGCTCGGGCGTCACGTTGGGGCTCAGCACGTAGCGGTACGCGAGCAGCAGCTCGCGCTCGCGGTCGAATCCGGTCGCGGCGCCGTTGGCGACCGAGGCGAAGCGCGGGTCGGCGCGCAGCTCGGCGCCGAGCGCCTGCGACAGGCGCGCGCGCGCCGGCGCATCGGCGCCCTCGATGCCGGCCAGCACGATGCGCGAGACCGCGCCGTCGCGCAGCTGGTCCACCAGCAGGCGCTGCTCGGCGGTCGGGGACGAGGGCAGGAACGACGAGAAGTCGGAGACGAAGCGCGCCTGCGCGATCGCCCACGCGCAGGCGAGGAGCGCCGCGAGCCAGACGGCGATCGCCAGCCGGCCGCGCGCCATCAGCGCGGCGCCGCCGAGAGGCTCATCTCCGAGCGGTCGCCGTCGGCCTGGAAGATCTCGACGCTCTTCACGACAGCCTGGCTGCCGGCGATCTCGATGCGCTCGACCAGCGTGGCGAGGCTGGGATCGAGGGGGCGCAGCTTGAGGCGCCAGTTGGCGGCATCGCCGTCCAGTCCCGCGGAGTAAGTGCGCGTGAGCGACGCGAGGTCGCCGGCGAGCGTGCCGCGGATGCTCTCCACCAGGACCGCGACCGAGGGGTTCTCGCGCAGCCCGAGGGAGAAGGTCTTGCCGCCACGCTCGAGCGTCACGCGGTCGCGATCGACCAGCACCCGTTCGGGCCTGGGCAACACGGTGCGCTTCTCGAGGGTGTGCGGCGGCGTGAAGGTGAGCTCGCCCGAGGACTCGACCGGCTTGTCGAGGATGGCGAGGTACTTCTTCTCCTTGAAGAGCGCGCGTCCCGGCTTCTCGCGCGCGAGCATCTGGAAGAGGCGGGTCACGTCCAGGTCCCCGGCCGCGGGCCACGCGGGCGGCGCGAGGGCCAGCAGGAGCGCCATCGCGAGCGCGGCCCTCACGTGCCGCGCTTCCAGAAGTCGAAGAAGTTGAACCAGTTGTGCGGCGCCTCGCGGCAGTAGTGCTCGAGGCGTCCGGCGTAGCGCACCACGGCGTCGCGGATGCGGCCGTCCCGCTCCGCGCGCGTAAGGCCCTCGAGGTCGGTGAAGTCGGCGATCGGCTCGAAGCGCAGCTCGTAGCGGTTGCCGCCGCGGTAGAGGCCCGCCATGAAGAAGACGCGCCGGCGCAACACCGCCGCCATGCGCATCGGGCCGAGCGGAAACGGCGCTTCCTCGCCGAGGAAGGGCACCGGCATGGTGGCCTCGTCGCCCAGGGTGCGGTCCGCGAGCACGCCGACGAGGGCGCCCTCGTCGAGGCATTGCCCGACGTGAATCATCGACTCGATGTGGCCCAGCGGAACGATGTCCAGCAGGGCGTCGGGGGCGACCGCGGCGAGGACGCCGTTGATCTGGCGGGCGTTCTCCTCGTACATCACCATCACCACGCGCCGCTGCGCAAGGCTGCGGCCGGCGGCGCGCATCGCCTCGAAGCTGCCGAGGTGCGCGCCCATCAGCAGCGCGCCGTCGCCGGACTCGAGCGGCTCGTGGCCGGTCCTCTCGATCTCGAACAGGTCGTGGCGATTCTTGAGGAAGTAGATGCGGTCGTGGAGCGTCGCGGCGAACGAGAAATAGGTGCGGTACTGCTCGGCCACGGTGGGCTCGCGCCCGAGGCAGCGGCGCAGGAAGCCGCGGATCGCGCGGCCCGACTTGCCGCCGAACACCAGGAAGTAGGCGGCGATGATGCGCAGCGGCACGCGCCCGGCCGCGCGCCCGAGCTTGAGCGAGAACCACACCATCAGGCGGATGAGCGGCAGGCTGCCGCGCTCCGAGGTGCGAGTCCACTCCGCCGCGGTGCGTGTCATGGAGGCCTGCGTCACGCGGAAGGTTTCGCCAGCACGCCGCTGGCGACGAGCTGCGCCCCGGTGCGGATCTCGAAGCGCCATCCGGTCGAGGTCGCCTCGTGCGCGAGCGTGAGCGGCATGCCGGGCTCCACCGGCAGCAGGAACTTGGCGCTCGCGAGGTTCCAGTGCCTGACCGGCTCCGCGGTTGCCGCCTCGATCGCCGCCAGCGCTTCCGCGAGCAGCACCACCGCCGGCACGATCGGACGGCCGGGGAAATGCCCGGCGAATGCCGGATGGTCGGGCGCGAAGCGTAGCGCTGCCGGCGCGCCCGTCATCAGCGCGCCTTGGGCGGCGGGTCGCGGCGGCGGGCGAGCGCCAGCAGCGACTCGCGCGGCAGCTTTCCCGTGGCCTCGCGTGGCAGCGCCGCGACGAGGAGCAGCGGCCGCGGCATGAACGCGGCGTCGATGCGCCGGCGTAGCTCCGCCATGACCTGCGCCGAGGTGAGCCCCGGCGCGACGGCGAAGGCCATCAGGCGCGTGACCCCATCGGCCTCGTGCTCGTCGGGCAGGAAGAACGCGCCGTCCGCCACGCCCTGGATCGATGTGAGCTGGTGGTTGAGGTAACCGAGCGAGTTGCGCTTGCCGGCGATGTTCACCATGTCGGCGGAGCGCCCGTGCAGCAGGAAGTGGCGCCCGTCGCCGCGTACCTCGATCACGTCCTGGAGCGGCGTGGGCGCCTCCACGTGGCCCCCGCTCACGCACGCGCGCTCGCCGTCCTGCGTGAGCCGCAGGCCGTCGAATGCTTCCCATTCGGCGCCCAGGGTGGGGCGCCGCGTGGCGACCTGGCCCGCTTCGGTGCAGCCGTAAATCTCGTAGACCGCGGCGCCGGTGCGCTCCTCGGCGATGCGCGCGAGGCCCACGGAAAGCGGCGCCGTGGCCGAGACCATTGCCTCGATGCGGGCGACGCTGCCGCTCTCCATCCAGGTCTTCAAATGGAAGGGCGTGGTGAAGATGAGGCGCGGTGCCGGTGCGGCGCTGATGGCCGCGTCGATGTCCGCGGGGAAGTAAAGGCGCTCCGCGGTGAGTGCGGCGCCGGCGGCGAGCGGCAGCAGTACGGTCGATTCCAGGCCGTACATGTGTTGCGGCGGCACGGTGCCGAGGATCGTGTGTCCCGTGGAAACCGCGAGGCGCCTCGCCTCGCTCTGCACGTTGCGCGCGAGGCTGCCCCAGCGCTTGAAGTGCGGCGCGGGGGCGCCGGTGGAGCCTGAAGTGAACACGCAGACCACGGCGCGGCCGGCGGGAATGCGGGGCGCGTCGGCGATCGATCGCGTCCCCGCGCTGAGCGCGGGAAGCTCGAATCGCGGCAGGTCGACCTGCTGCGAGGGATCGTCGCCCACGCAGTACGCATCGGGCGCGAACGCGCGCATCGCGGCGATCACGTTCGGCGTGGCGGTCGGCGGCAGCAGCGTCACCTGCCCGCGCGACACCGCCGCGAGCAGGGTGACGGCGAACAGGTAGCGGTCGGCGAAGAAGTTGAGGATGTGGCCCGCGTCCGGCAGCGATCGCGCGACGTTCGCCACGTCGTGAAGGAAGCGCGCCACGGTGATCGCCTCCCCGCGGCGATACGCGGCGATGTCGCCGTCGCGCGCATGCCCGGTGAGGGGAAGCGCATCGAGCGCGGGCGGGGGGCGCAGTGCCGGTGACGACACGGGCGCGGGCCTAGCGCGGCGCTTCGAGGCGTGCGGCCTGGAAGTGCCGCGAGAAGGCGCGGATGCCGCCCAGCACGCCCACGCGCTCCCAGTCCGGCAGGACGCGATGGCGGACGGCGTACTCCAGCACGAACATCGCAGCGAGCAGCGCCGGATTGAGGAAGTTGGCGAGGAACGACCACGCCGCGAGCCGGCCGCCGAGGTAGAGCACGCAGGAGACCGCGCAGATGGCGAGGAAGAGCGCGGTCCAGGCGATGGTGACCTGGCGGGTATAGCGCTGGACATTTGCCGGAAGCTCGCCGTGGATCATGCGCGCGAAGTGGGTCACCAGCGGCACGCGACCACCAAATAGGGTGCGGCCGAACACCACGGCCAGCGCCAGGTTGATGGCCACGTGCTGGATGAAGAATACATCCGGGAAGTGGCGCTCCAGTTG
>JBKJTM010000487.1:0-4107 GCA_046590805.1 Usitatibacter sp. | reverse complement strand
CAACGGATGCGCGTAGCTGACCGCGGCGTTGCCGTGCTCGCGGCGCTGTTCCGTCCCGGTCCGCTCGGCTCGGGGATGGACAAGGACTGGGTCGACCGCAAGCACGGCAATGCCGCGGTCAGCTACCCGCATCCGTCGCTGGAGCCGGTGCTCGGGCCGACCTACGGGATCATGGTGTACCAGGAGCAGGTGATGCAGATCGCGCAGGTGCTGGGCGGCTATTCGCTCGGCGGCGCGGACCTCCTGCGGCGCGCCATGGGCAAGAAGAAGGCCGAGGAGATGGCGCAGCAGCGCGCCGTCTTCCGCGAGGGCGCGCTCAGGAACGGCATGCCCGAGAGGAAGGCCGAGCAGCTTTTCGACCTGATGGAGAAATTCGCCGGATACGGCTTCAACAAGTCCCATGCCGCCGCGTACGCGTTGCTCGCGTACCAGACGGCCTTCATGAAGGCCAATCACCTCGCGGCGTTCATGGCCGCCAACCTGTCCGCGATGATGGCCGACACCGACAAGGTGCAGGTCCTCCATGACGACGGCATCGCCCACGGCCTCGAGATCCTGCCGCCCGACATCAACGCGTCCGAGTACCGTTTCGTGCCGCTGGACGCGAAGCGCCTGCGCTACGGTCTCGGCGCCGTGAAGGGCACGGGCGAGCAGGCGATCGAGAACGTATGCGCGGCGCGGCGCGAGGCGGGCCCCTTCAAGGGCCTCGCCGACTTCTGCCGGCGCGTCGACCGCCGGGTCGTGAACCGGCGTGCGATGGAGGCTCTCATCCGCGCCGGCGCATTCGACTCGATCGATGCCAACCGCGCGACACTCCTCGCATCCCTCGGCAACGCGATCGAGGCGGCCGACAAGGCCGAGCAGTTCGCCCAGCAGGTGAGCCTCTTCGGGGCGCCAGGCGATACGGCGGAGTCCTTCGAGCTGGTGCGCGCGGCGATGTGGGGCGAGCGCGAGCGCCTGCAGAATGAAAAGCAGAGCCTCGGCTTCTACCTCTCGGGCCACCCCTTCAATGCATATCGCGTCGAGCTGCGGCGCTTCGCGCGCACCTCGCTCGCCAACCTCGCGCCCGGATTCGAGCCGGTGATGCTGGCCGGGGTCATCTACGGCGTCGCGGTGCGCAATTCGCGCCGCGGGCGCATGGCGGTGCTCACCCTGGACGACGGCAGCGCGCGCATCGAGGTGGTGGTGTTCGGCGAGCTCTTCCATGAAAAGCGCGCCATCATCCAGGAAGACCAGGTGGTAGTGGTGCGCGGCCGCGTATCCAACGACGAGTTCTCCGGCGGGCTGCGGATCACGGCCGACCAGGTCATGGATCTCGCCGAGGTGCGTAGCGCCCATGCACGCTTGCTGCGCCTCAACATCAACGGCCAGGCGGACTCGGGCAGGCTCAAGTCGATCCTCACGCAATTCGGCGGCGGCCAGTGCCACGTGGCCATCCGCTACCGCAACGCCCAGGGCGAGTGCGACATCCGCCTTCCCGAGAGCTGCCGCGTGAAGGTCTCGGCGCCCCTGCTCGACTCGCTCTCCCAATGGCTGGAGGAAAAGAACGTCGAGGTCGTCTACTAGCGGACTGACCCCGGTTCACGCCTCTGCCTGGTTTTGGGTCCGTCCCCGGTTTGATGGAGATTCGTCATGGAATTGGGATTGGTTGGCCGCGCAGCGCTCGTGACCGGCGCCAGCTCCGGGATTGGCCGCGCGATCGCCAAGGCCCTCGCGCGCGAGGGCGCGCGCATCGCGGTGAGCGGCCGGCGCGAGCCGGAGCTCGCCTCGCTCTCCGAGGAGATCCGCGCCGCGGGCGGCAGCGCGCCGCTGCTGGTGATCCACGACGCGATGCGCGACGACTACGTCGATGCGATGTCGGGCGCGATCGCCGCATTGGGGCCGCTCGAGATCCTGGTGAACAACGCCGGCGGCAGCCGCGCCTTCGGCATGGACGCGACCGAGGAGCAGTGGCACGAGGCGCTCACCCTCAACTTCACGCGCCATCGCCAGCTCACCCATCGCCTGCTGCCGCAGATGATCGCGAAAGGGTGGGGAAGGGTGATCAACATCACCGGCAAGTCGGAGCCCGAGGGCCTCAATGGCGCCTTCTGCGCCAAGGCCGCGGTGACGGCCTGGTCCAAGGGCCTGTCGCGCGAGGTCGGCAAGCACGGCATCACCGTGAACTGCATCCCGCCCGGCCGCATCATGAGCGACCAGATCCGCCGCAACTACACCCCCGAATACCGCGAGTGGCAGTCGCAGCACGAGATTCCCGTGGGCCGCTACGGGGAACCCGGGGAGCTCGCCGACCTGGCAGTGTTTCTCGCTTCGCCGCGTGCAAGCTACATCACCGGCGCGGTGTTTCCGGTGGATGGCGGGCTGCGCCGCTACCAGTACTAGAACGACAACCAAGAGGAAAATGAAGATGAAGACCGTTTCGCGAATCGGCCGCGCCGCACTGGCAATCCTCACCCTGGCCGTGGCCATCCCGTTCGGCGCCAGCGCGCAGGCCTGGCCGACGAAGCCGATTCGATTCGTGGTGCCGTTCGCGCCCGGAGGCACCTCCGAGATCATCGCGCGCTCGGTCGCGCAGGAGCTCTCCACCCAGCTCGGCCAGGCGGTGTACGTGGAGAACAAGGCGGGCGGGGCGGGCACCATCGCCATGGGCGACGTGAAGAACGCGCCCGCCGACGGCTACACGATCCTGCTCGGGCACGTCGGCTCGCTCGCGGTGAACCCCTATGCGATGAAGAACCATCCGTTCGACGTGAACAAGGAATTCATCCCGGTGGCGCTGCTCGCGCGGGTGCCGAATCTCTTCGTGGTCAATGCCGACGCGGTGAAGGCGAAGGACTTCCGGGAGTTCGTGGCGCTCGCCAAGGCCCAGCCCGGCAAGCTGAACTACGGCACCGCCGGCAACGGCAGCGCGGGTCACCTGGCGATGGAGTACCTCAAGTCCGCCACCGTGACCGACATCCAGCACGTTCCCTACAAGGGCACCGGGCCGATGCTGCAGGACCTCCTCGGGGGCCGCATCGAGGCGACCAATGCGGGCGCGCCGGCGCTGCTGCCGCACGTAAGGAGCGGGAAGCTGAAGGCGATCGCGGTCGGCAGCACGCAGCGCATCCCTGCCCTTCCCGACGTGCCCACGGTGGCGGAGCTGGGCTACAAGGACTTCGAGACGTCGCAGTGGTATGGCGTGGTGGTGCGCGCCGGCACGCCGCCCGAAATCGTCACGCGGCTCAACGCCGAGATCAACAAGGCGCTGCGCTCGAGCGCGGTGACCCAGCGCTACGCCACCGACAACGCCGTCGCCGAGACCGGCACGCCGGAGCAGTTCGCCGCCTTCATCGCGAGGGAGCAGGCGCGCTGGCGCGAGGTGGTCGGCAAGGCGAAGATCACGATCGAGTAGCGAGCGCCTGCAGCTTCTCCACCACGCCGGGCTCGAGGGCGATGCCCTCGCGGCGATGGCGCTCCAGGCGGCCGAGCTCGATCTCCCCCGGCAGCATCACCGGGCGCTCGGGATCGGCGGCCGGCGTGGAATGCACGATGGCCGCGAAATCGGCCATGCGCTCGCTCAGCCACTCGCTCGTCCCCAGGTGCCGGGTATCGACCAGCAGGAAGAAGTGCCCCAGGCCCTGCGGCGCATCGGGCTCGTCGGCCCACGACTTCACGTGCGTGAGGTAGGACGCGCCCGATAGCAGGCCCGCGAAGAGGTCGACGATCAGCGCGAGCCCGTAACCTTTGTAGCCGCCGATCGGCAGCAGGAAGCCATCGAGCGCGGCTTTGGGGTCGGTGGTGGGCGCGCCATCCTTGTCGGTGCCCCACGTCGACGGAATGGCCTCGCCGCGCTTGAGCGCATTGCGGATCCGCGCCCGGGCGACGACGCTCATCGCCATGTCGAGGATGATCGGGTCGCGCTTCGGATCTGGCACGCCGAAGCCGAGGGGGCTATTGCCGACGCGCGCCTCGCGCCCGCCGGTGGGCGCAATGGTCGGCGTCGAGTTGCTGCCGATCACGCTCGCGAAGCCTTCCTGGGCGGCGAGCCAGCAGTAGGGCGCGATGGCGCCGAAATGGTTGCTGGAGCGGGCGAATGCGATGGCCACGCCTTGCGATCGCGCCATC
>JBKJTM010000457.1:0-2752 GCA_046590805.1 Usitatibacter sp. | reverse complement strand
CGACATGATGCCCCCGAAGAAGTGAGGCCATGACCGTTCCGGCGCGCCTGGCGCGCTGGGGGCAGGATTCGCGGCAGGTATTCGCCGCGGCAAGGGATCCCGCACGGCTCGCCACCGCCGTCGTCATTTTCCACCGCCGTGTCGACGAGGTCCTCGAGACTTCGATCGCCGGGCGCGGCGTAAAGGTCGCCTGCGCGCGCGGCTGCAGCTACTGCTGCCACTTGCGGGTCGAGATCCAGCCCGCCGAAGCCTTTACGCTTGCCGCCTGGCTGCGGCACAACGCCACCGCCGCCCGCCTGCACGAAGTGATCGCGAAGCTGCGCGCGAACGTCGCAACAACGCGGTTGCTCGGCGCCGAGGCGCGCAAGCGCACGAACCTCGCATGCACGCTTCTGGGCGAGGACGGCGCATGCACCGCCTACGAGGCACGCCCCGCCCAGTGCCGCCGCTACCACTCGACCAACGTCGATCCTTGCAGGGACTTCTTTACCGACCCGTCGCGGGATACGATCGACAGCGGCCTCGATGATGCGATCGCCCACAACGCCGACGTGATCATCACGCAGGCCCGGCACGCGCTGCGCGCGGACGGCCTCGATGACACCCCCGAGGACATGAACGTGGCCCTGCTGGAGGCTTTCGAGAATCCCAAGGCCTGGCGCCGCTGGCGCGACGGCAAGAAGCCCTTCGTCGGCGCGAAACGCTAGGACCCCTCAGGGCAGGACGGCCGCGGACACGATGGCAAGGCCGGCGATGACGGCCAGCCGCTCGGCGCCGAAGAACGCCTTCGGGGTCGCCTCCGCGTCGACGATGCCCGCGACCTCGCGGCTGTCGGACAGGATCGGCGCGCACGCCTCCGACTGCACACCGTCATCGCAGACGTAGAACCCGCCGCCCGCCTCCACGTGCTTCGCCACGTCGTCGATCACCGCGGTGCGGGCCGTGAGCCCCACGGTGCTGTTGGTGCTGCGCTCGGCGAACTCGGCGGTGAGCGGAAACTCGGCGCGGCTCGGGCGCCCCACGTAGGCCACCTTCACCAGCACCGGGATGCCGATCGCGTTCTCGCGCCGCTGGTAGATGCCGATCCAGACGGCGCCGGTGGTTTCCCGGGCACGCTCGGCAAGCCTTCCCAGCAGCGCGAGGCGCCGCGTGGTCTGCGCGCTGCGCCCGCCAAGGATCGCGGTCAGGTCGTAGCGCATCGGCGCCAGCTGGTCGACGATCGAGCAGGCGCCGTCCTCGGTCATCATCGGCACCGGGTAGGTGTAGAGGGATTCGAGGTCGTCGATCGCGACTTTCTCGCCGAGGGCCTCCATGAAGTCGCGTACCGCGCGCTCGACGTCGGCCTCGCGCCCGGCGAGCGATTCCAGCCCGCTCATCCGCAGGAAGTCGGCGATGCGCGCCGCCGGGGCACTCACGCCGACACCGGCTTCGGCACCGACGGGGGCCGCTCGTCCCACTCGAACTCGAGGCCGCGCGCGAGGATGATCTCGCGCTGGTTATCGACCAGGGCGACCACGGCGGGCGTGGGATTTCCCCAGTGGACGAAGCCGCAATCGGGACCCGTGCAGGCGAGCCGGTCTACGAGGCCGCCGTCGCCGGGGACGGCACGAGGGGCGAGCCCTGCGGCGCACCAGGGGCAGAAGCGGAATTCCATGCCGCCATTTTCTCACGCGGAGCCGCCGCGCTCGTGGGATCGAGAAGATCGAGGTAGCGCTGAGCCATGCGGGCAATGCCGTGGCGCTCGCGCACCCGCTGCCATGCGCGCTCCGCCAGCGCCCGCGCCTTCACCGGCGAGGCAAACGTCTCTTCCATCGCGTCGGCCACCTCGCCTGCCGATGCCGCCTCCGGGAGGAGCCAGCCCGCGGCGCCCTCCTCCAGCA
Organism: Usitatibacter sp.; assembly: GCA_046590805.1. Taxonomy (GTDB): domain Bacteria; phylum Pseudomonadota; class Gammaproteobacteria; order Burkholderiales; family Usitatibacteraceae; genus Usitatibacter. Next base: position 872 of record JBKJTM010000457.1, on the reverse strand, counting down.
TCGCCGCCGTGCCGCCGCTCGCATTGGCGATCACCGGGATGCGCGCGGCCATCGCCTCGAGCACCGCGTTGGGCGAGCCCTGGTGGGTGCCGAGCACGACGGCGGCGGTGTACCCGCTTTCGAGGTGGACGAGCGACGGGCACGGCCCGCGAAAGGACACCGGAAGGCCGCCCGCGCGCTCGCGTACCGAGGCGAGGTAGGCTTCGTCCCGCGGCTCCGCGAGCCCGAAGATGTCGAGGCGCGCAGCGGGGTGCGAGCGCTGGACACGGGCGAAGGCCCGCACGATGGTATCCAGCCGCTTGCTCGAGGCGATGCGTCCGCTCACCACGAAGCGCGGCTCGGCGCATGCGCGCCACGGCAGCTCGCGCATCGCAACGCCATTCTCGATGACCTCGACCCGGGCGCACGGCGGATGCTCGGCCGCGCCGAACTTGAGCACCAGCACGTCGAGGCGCCCGTAGTAGTCGTCGACGCCGTAGCTCACCGCCTCCGCGAACGGCGCGGCGGCGGCGAGCTCCTCGAACACATAGGCGCCGGGACTCACGTCGACGAGCCGCAGCTCCGCGGGGGCGAACTTGGCGGCGAGGAGCTTCACCTTCGGGTCCACGTTCCAGAAGCACAAGGTGCGCGCGCGGCGCTGCTGCGCCCGCGCGAGCAGCGACTCCGCCACCGCGACCGGGTCTGCGTCCGCCGACGGCCGGAAGGCGGCGACGCCGTGCGAGCGCAATTGCGACGCGAACGCCTCGCTCGTCGACTCGCCACAGACCGCGACCTCGAAGGCATGCCGCCCGGCGAGGGCGCATGCGAGGTTGGCGAGCGAGCGCTGCGCGCCGCCGGCATTGAGGTTCGCGGTACCGAAGCGGGTCTGCCCC
>JBKJTM010000021.1:0-7588 GCA_046590805.1 Usitatibacter sp. | reverse complement strand
CCCTTGGCCATGCTGAAGCGGATGTGACCACCACCGGCGCCGCGCTCCTTGGCTGCGATCAACGGCAGATTGATGGCATCGGCAACGAAGTTGGTGTCCAGCAGCAAGCCCTTCTGCTCGCCCCCGTTGGCGAAGTAGTTGCTCTCACCGGAGAACCGGTTCTTGAAGTCGTACTGCGTGCCGAACACGAAGTCGGTGTCGCCAAATGAGTTGATGATCACCGGCGCGTTGGTGACCGAGACGAACCGGGCCGGCGCCTTGCCAGAGCCGTTGAAATGCTGGTGCGAAGCGTTCAGCGGAATCGCGAAGATTGCGCCCGCCTTCCACTCGAAACTCACCTTCTTGCCGGCATCGTTCCAGACGCTGGTCGAACCGATGCCGTCCAGCACATAGATCATCTCCTCGTACAACTGCCGCTGCGGCTCCAGCTGCTTGCCCGGCGGGATCTCGCAGACGTAGCAATCGTTGGAGGTACGAGAGGCGTCGTGGTTGAGGTACACACCGCTGCCACCCCGGCGGGCCCAGGGCTTGAGCTCCACCGTGTGCAGGTTGGGCACGTAGATGGCGCTGAGGATGTCGAGCCCCTCGGCCGCGACCCAGCGGGTGTACGGCGTTTCTTTCTCGGTCTCGAATTTCTTGGCGATGGCGTCGGAAACCAGGGCGTTGGTGCTGTTGCTGCTGCTGTTCATTGCGTGCTTTTCGCTGGTTGTCACGCCGGTTGCGGCGTCTTGATGGAACGGCCGAAGAACTGGGCGACGAGTTCCGCCGTCAGCACCATGCCCGGCCGGTACTCCGGCGCGTCTTCGATCTGCTCCAGATCATTGAGGCCACTGTTCTTGAAGATGCGGTTGACCGCGGAGATCAGCCGCACCGGCCGCTTGGGGTCGGCATTGAAGTGCTGGCTGATGGTGTTCGGCGGCACGTAGATCACGTCGCCCGCCTCCCACTCGTAACGCTTGACTTCAGTTTGCGGGGTCCAGTGGTAGGTGTCGGTGATCTCGACGTCGCAGTCCTGGTGCAGGTCGTAGCCCCGGCCTTCCAGGACGTACAGGCATTCCTCGGCCAGCTGGCGGTGCTTGCCCGAGCGGCTGCCCGCGGGAATGATCTGCATGTAGGCGTCGACGGTCTCGATGCGGGTGTTCATGCCCGAATTGAGCAGGTGCTTGAGCAGGCCCTGGCGCGACATCTCCCAGGGCATGTCGGCCGGCAGCACCACCTTTTTGCGGCGCGCGTTGCGTGCCGGCATGCTGGCGGCGTCATCCAGCAGTTGCTGATAGAAATTCTCGTTCGCGTCGCCCTGCAGCCACGCCTTCGCTTCACTCCATGCCATGTCGTTCTCCTTGGGTCACTCGCCGTGGTTGTAGTCGTCTTCGGATTCGCGGACCTTGTAGCCCTCGCCGCCCGGCGCCGGCTCGCTCGGACGCGGTTCCACCTGGTGCTGGAACAGCATGTTCATGAACATGTACATCGGCTTGGTCTTGATGACCAGCGCGCGCGCCGGCTTGGTGTCGCTCGCGTTGAAGTGCTGGTGCACGCAGTTGTTGTGCACGATCGCGATGTCACCAGCGTGCCAGTCGTAGCGGATGCCGTCGTGGACCTCGTAGCCATCGCCGTCGAGGATGTAGAACGCGGCCTCGTTCACGTGGCCGTGCTTCTGCGAACGAGCGCCCGGCGCGTACTCCTCCATGTGCAGGTGGAAGGTCTGCGTGATGCCGTCCTTGGGCTCGACGTAATGGCGGCTGAACGTCTGCGGCCCGTCGCGGAACTTGATCTCGCTCCCCTTGCGCACCCGCGGCATGGCCCGCAGCCGCGCCATCTCGTCCTTGAGGCTGTACGCCCCCTGGATGCCGCGCACGAAGATGCGGTTCTTCTTGCTGTGATAGTGCGACTCGTTCGGCGCGGCCTGCTCCGGCGTCGAGACGCCTGACACGTCAACGGGGTTTTCCAGCTTGCCCATGGTTCCTCCAGTAAGGCCGCGGCTAGGAGCCGTAGTCCTCGAGCTTGAAGCGTTTCGGTTTGAGGTAGCGGCACAGCTCCCGGTTCAACCCGGCCTGGGGAAGGGCCACGCCGCGCTCGGCCGCCATCTGCTGGACGATTTCCATGTCGTCGTCGGCCCAGGCCATGGTGTTCACCCGCCAGTTGCGCAGCACGTAATTGTCGGCGCTCGACAGCTTGAGCGCCTCGCGCAGCATTTCCACATCCATATCAAAGCGTTGCGCGAGCGCCAGGGCCTCGTGGTTGGCGATCAGGCACGACCACATGATCATGTTGTTGGCCGCCTTGGCGACCTGCGCGGTGCCGACCTTGCCGGTGTGGACGATGTCGGTGGAGTACGCCGAAAGGACCGGCCTGAGCCTGGCGACCACCGCCGCCTCGCCGCCCACGAAGGAAAGCAGCGTGCCCGCGTCCGCGGCCTTGCCGCCGCGGCAGACGGTGGAATCGACCACGTGCAAGCCGCGCGCGGAGGCGGCCGCTGCCAGCTCGACCACGGTCGTCGGATGGACAGTGCTCAGGATGGCCACGATGCTGCCCGGCGCGAGGCTTGCGAGCCCCCCTGTCGGGGAGAGCAGCTCGCGCAGCTCCCGGTCGTAGCCAACGCAGATCAGGAGCACCTCGCTGTGGCGCGCGAGGCTCACCGCATCGGCATGCCACTGGGCGCCGCTATTCTCCACCGGCGCGCGCTTGGCGGCGTCGATGTCGAACACCCCGACGTCGAAGCCCTTCTTCGCCAGGTGGCCGATCATCGGCTGGCCCATGCGCCCGGCGCCGATCATGCCGACCTTCTTCACCGGAGCGCTCATCGCTTCTGCGTGATCGTATCGATGAGCGCCGGCTGCCCCGACTTCACCTTGGCGATCGCGCGCTTCAATGCCGCCGCGACCTTCTTCGGATCGTCGATCGGACCCTCGCCGTACCACCCCATGGACTGGGCGAGCTTGCCGAAGTCGGGATCGGGATCGCTTGCGTCCATGCCGATGTGCGCGCGCTCGACCGGCGTGCCGCGCTGCTTCGCCATGCGGATCTGGTGCTCCCAGTCGTTGTAGTAGGCGCGGTTGTTGTACATGACGACGAGCATCGGGATCCGATGCTTGGCCGCAACCCAAAGCGCGCCCGCATCGAACATGAGGTCGCCGTCGGGCTGCATGTCGACGACGAGGCGCTTGTCTTCGCGGTTGGCGAGCGCGACACCGATGGAGATGCCGATCTGCGTCGCGGTCCCGAGTGAGCGGCCCGGATGGCGGTGGGGCTGGTCGAAGTCCCACAGCTTCCGCGTCCACTCCTCGAGCGTGCCGGCGGTGAGGACCCAGTCCTCGCCCTTGATCGCGCTCCACACTTCCGAGGCGAGCCGCGGCAGCGCGATCGGGCTCTGGTCCCAGTGCTCCTTCGCCTGTTCCGCCCACTTCGCGCGGCGCGCCTTGGTCTTCGCGGCCGTGGCCGCGGCGCGCGCCTTCACGCGCGCGGCGAGCTTGCGGTCCTTGTCGATCCTCGCCTTGAGGAGCGCGGTGAGCATCGGGATCGCGAGCGTGGTGTCGGCCATGACGCGCAGGTCGGCGTGGTTCATGCGCTGGTAGTCGAGCGCCCAGCTGGAGAGCTCGAGGTCGCCGAAGCCGATCTCCACCCACTTCGCGCCGGCGGGCACGACCGAGGTCAGCTCGCGCGTGGTGCTCACCAGCTCCGTGATCGGCTTCTCCCAGTCGCGCGCGTCGAGGCACACCACCAGGTCGGCCTCGCGAAACGCGTCCTTCGACATGCTCACGTTGAGGGGATGGCGGCTCGGAAAGGAGAGCCGGCTGTTGATGTCGTACACCGGGATGCCGGCCGTTTCGGCGAGCTCCACCAGCGTGTAGAAGGCCTCGTGGTCGCGGCCGGTGTACTCGGTGATGATGACCGGCCTCTCGGCGGCGGCGATCATGTCCGCGGCCTTCGCCAGCGCCTGCGGATCGGGGCCGAGGCGCGACGGCACCTTCACCTTGCCGGGCGGCGGCAGCTTCACCTCGTGCTCGAGCTTCTGCTCCTGCAGCCACGCGTCGTAGATCATGTACACCGGACCTTGGGGCTGCGTCATCATCACGCCGTAGGCGCGCGCGAACGATTCCGGCACGCCGTCGATGGTGTGCGGCTGGTAGTCCCACTTGGTGTACTGGCGCACCGCCTCGCCCTGCCCCTGCGCGGTGTGGATCCAATCGATGCGTGGGCGGCGCTTGGTCTCGTCCATCGGGCCGGTGGCGCCGACGATGAACACCGGCGCGCGGTCGATGTAGGCGTAGTAGATCGCCATGTTGGCGTGCAGCAATCCCACCAGGTTGTGCAGGATGGCGATCATCGGCTTGCCGGTAGCCTTGGCATAGCCATGCGCGATCTGCACCGCCGTCTCCTCGTGCTGGCAGAGCATCATCGTCGGCCGGTTCTGGCCGTAGTTGACGATGGAATCGTGCAGCCCGCGGTAGCTCGCGCCCGGATTGAGGGACGCGTGCGGCAGGTCGTACCTGTGCATCAGGTCGACGATGACATCGGAGGCCCAGCGGTCCTTGGTCGGGCTCACCGCGTACCGCGAGGCGCCGGTGGCCGCCTTGATTTTCAGCTTGGTGTGTTTCTTTTGCATGGGTCGGTCTTCTTCAGGCGGCCTTGAGGGCGACGCATTTCTCGGGATTGAGCTGTACGAAGACGGTGCTGCCGGTGGGCATGCGCAGCGACGGGTGCTGGCGCGAGAGCAACATGCGGCTGCCCAGCCGGATCTGCATGTCGAGCACCTCGCCCAAGAAGATCTTCTGCTCGATCTTTGCCTGCCAGACATTGCTCGCGGCTGCGGGCCGCGCCTCCGAGAGCTCCACGTCCTCGGGGCGCACCGACAGCAGCACCTTGTCCTCGGGCGCGAACGGCTCGGTGGCGAGCACGCTCATGTCGCCGATCTCGGTGCGCACGCGGTAGCGGTTCTCGCCCGGGTCGGGGCCGAGCACCGAGCCGTCGAGGAAGTTGGTGCTGCCGACGAAGTCGGCGACGAACGCGTTCCCCGGCCGCTCATAGACGTTGCGCGGGCTGCCCACCTGCTGGATGCGCCCCTCGTTCATCACCGCGATCTCGTGCGAGAGCGCCAGCGCCTCGCTCTGGTCGTGGGTCACGTACACCGTGGTGATCCTGAGCTCACGCTGCAGGCGCTTCAGCTCGAAGCGCATCTTCTCGCGCAGCTTGGCGTCGAGGTTGGAGAGCGGCTCGTCCAGCAGCAGCAGCGCCGGCTCCATCACCAGGGCGCGCGCGAGCGCGAGCCGCTGCTGCTGTCCGCCGGAAAGCTTGGTCGCCTCGCGATCGTGAAGGTGGTCCAGCTGCACCGCCTTCAGCACCTGCATCACCTTTTCGCGGATCTCGGCGCGCGACTTCCTCTTGTCGCCCACTTCCAGCGGGAAGGCGGTGTTCTCGAACACGTTCATGTGCGGCCAGATGGCGTACGACTGGAACACCATGCCGAAGCCGCGGCGGTTGGGCTGAATGAAGATGCCTTTCGAGGATGAATAGACGACGCGGTCGTTCACCGCGATCTCGCCCACCCGCGGCCGCTCGAGGCCCGCGATCGAGCGCAGCGTCGTGGTCTTGCCGCAGCCGCTGGGTCCGAGGAGCGTGAAGAGTTGCCCCTCCGGGACGGTGAAGCTCACGTCCTGGGCGGCTTTCACGATCTCGCCCTTGTCGTTCGGGTACTCGGTGAAAAGCCCCTCAACTCTCAGCACGGTCGACTCCTCGAGGCAAACCTCTGGAACACGGTCACTCCTTGACTCCGAACTTCTTCCCGATCCCCTGCGCGAGCATCACCAGGATGAAGAGCGCGATGATGAAGAGCACCCCGAGCGCGGAGAGCTCGACGTACTGGCCGTTCTCCCACAGCTCCCAGATCACGATCGAGACGACTTCCGTCCCCGGGCTGTAGAGCAGGATCGAGCTCGACAGCTCCCGGATCGACACGATCATCACGTAGATCCAGCCCGCCACCAGGCCGGGCTTCAACAGCGGCAGGATGATGCGGCGGAAAGTCGTCCCCCAGGAGGCGCCGCTCATGTAGGCGGACTCCTCCAGCTCCTTGTGGATCTGCAGCATCGAGGTGGTGTTGTAGCGCAGCCCGTAGGGCATGAAGCGCGTGATGTAGGCGATGAACATGATCCAGATCGTCCCGTACACGCCGATGTCGAAGTACAGGTAGAAGATCATGATCGACAGGCCGAGCACCAGGCCGGGGAAGACCATCGGCAGCGAGGCGATGTTGTCGAGGATCCAGCGCCCGGGCAGCTTGGTCTTCACCACGATGTAGCAGATGACGGAAGTCACCAGCATGATGATGGTGGCGCTGCCGAAGGCGAGGAGCACGCTGTTCCACACCGAGCGGATCAGGTTCGGGTAGGTGAGGACGAAGCGATACGGGTCGAGCGTGAGGTTCCCCAACGCCTGCCAGGAGGGGACCGAGTAGAACTTCTGGAACGACGACCACAGCAGCACCGCGAACGGCAGCACCACGATCAGCAGGAAGTAGACGATGAAGATGCCGGCGGTGAACCAGCGCCAGCGCCCGAGGTCGATCTGGCGCGGGCGGAACCCCTTGCCGGTCATGGTCGCGTACTTGGAGCCCTTGCTCGACAGGCGCGACTGGAAGTACACCCCGGCGGTGGTGATGAGGAGCAGCGTCACCGCATAGGCCGAGGCGAGTCCGATCTGGCTCGGGTACTTGTGCACCGCCTGGTATATCGACGAGGTGAACACCTGGATCCCGACCGGAAGCCCGAGCAGCGCCGGCACCTCGAAGGACTCGATGGCGCGCACGAACAGGATGAGTATCGTCGCGAAGATCGCCGGCCACGAGAGCCGCAGCGTGATCCGGTATGCCACCTGGAAGATGTTGGCGCCGCTCATCATCGCCGACTCCTCCAGCGCCGGATCCATCGAGCGGAATGCCGCGGACATCAGCAGGAAGGCCATCGGCGAGTAATGCAGGCCGTCGACCCAGATCATGCCGCCCATCGAGTAGATGTCGAACAGCGGCTCGTTCACCCCGAACCACGCCTTCAGCACGAGGTTGACAATGCCGATCTTGGGGCTGGCCAGCAGGATCCACGCGACCGTGAAGAGGATGCCGGGAATGATGAGCGGGATGAGCGCGAGCGCGAAGAACAGGTTCTTGAACGGCGTGTTGGTGCGCTCGTTCATCCACGCGAGGCCGGTGCCGAGCAGGAAGGCGAAGATCGCCGTGCCGGTGGCGAACTGCACCGAGTTCCAGAAGAGGCGCAGCGTCTCGCCGCTGCCGTAGGCCTCCTTGTAGTTGCCGAGGGTGAACTCGGCCGCCTTCGCCGCCGTCTGCGGCGTGAAGAAGCTCTGCCACAGCAGGAAGCCCAGCGGAACCAGCGCGATGTAGACCGTGATCGCCACGCAGGCGGCGATCAGCAGCCAGCCCCACTCGAAGCGGCGCCTTTCCGGCGGCGCCGTGGCGCCGATCGGCGTTCCTTTATGTAGAACGTCGGTCTGCATAGGAATACGCGAATTTATCATGTAACCATCGCCAAACGGCGAAGGGTGTCGCCCCCGCGTAGGCGGGGGCCCAATTTGGCTCGCG
>JBKJTM010000492.1:0-7526 GCA_046590805.1 Usitatibacter sp. | reverse complement strand
CTTCCTGGGTGGCGATCGACAACCCTTCGAAGCGGCTCACGTTGAGGAACGCGTCGCATGCCGCGAGCCACGGCTCGATGCGGGGCGCGAACCCCGGCAATCGCAGGCGATCGGTGACGCGGTGGGCGATTGCCGCCTCGAGGACACGGTCCAGCTCCGCCAGCCCGTCGCCGTCGAGGACGCCACCCACGATCGCGAGCGCTGCGTCGCGTTTCGCGGCAAGGCGCGCCAGGACCGCGGCCGCGCGGGGGTAGTCTTTCTGCGCCTTGATCGCGCCCACGGCAAGCACGAGGAAACAGTCGGGGCCGATGCCCAGCTCCGCGCGAATCCGGGCGCGCAACGCCAGGTCGAACGCGTCTCGCCCGATCGTGGGCCGGTGGCGCAGCGTGACCACCGGGACGGGGCACCGGCCCTGCACCAGCTCACCGCGCACCTGCTCCGCGCACGCCACCGCCAGTGGCATCGAGGCCGCGTCCCAGGCCCGCGGATCATTGCGCCAACCCGCGCGGACGTTGTGGATCACCGGCACGGTGCGAACGCCGCCGCGCCATAGCGCTTGCAGCAACTCGTCGGTAATCAGGTGCGTGGAGACCGGTGCGGGATGCGCGCTCCACTCGCTCGCCAGGGTTTGGAGGAATGGCGCGGGTTCGATCCCGCGCCGCATGCGTAGGCGGATCGCGGACGGCAACGCGAGCACGTTCTGCCGGTCGTAGAGCACGGCCAGCTCGACCGCGCGGCCGCGCGCCGCCTCGGCCGCGAGCCACTCGATCACGATCCGCTCCGCGCCCCCGGGCACGAGCGAGGCGATCACGACCCGCAACGCCCCGCGCAAGTCCTCGACCGGCAGGAGGCCGGCGACCGGCCGCGCGACCAGCTCGGCAGATAACGCCATTCAGTAAGCCGTCGCGGAGGACCTGTCCCCGGACCCGCCATCCCAGCTCGCCGAAGAGCCGCCGCCATCGAAACTGCCGCCCGCCGCCGCGATGCCGGAGGCGGCCGCCGCGGTGCGCGCCGAGCCCGAGTCGTAGCGCGACGACGAGTCGTTGGAGAAGCTGGAGCGGTCACTGGATTCAATCTCGCGGTCGGCCATGCGCGACACGAAACTCCACACGCCGCCGCGTCGCTTCCACTTGAACTCGCGGTCCGGGTGCCAGTAGCGCACGCGTTGGTTGTTGACGTCGCGGGTGCTCACCGTGACCTTGCCCTTGCCCACCCGCAGGACGCCGCCCTCGGCATGCCTTTCGAAGACGAATTGGGCGCGCTGCGCGCCCGCCGCGTCGAGCAGGGTCACGTGCTCGCGGCCGTCCACCTTCGAGATGCGCGCCGAACCATCCGCGAAGCCGGGAGGACTCTTCCAGGCGCCGGTGGGGGCATTCCCGCGGGCGAGGCGCGCGACGACGAAGTCGAGTATCTTCTGCGGGTGCAGGTGCGGTTGCAACTCGGGGAACATCGTGCGGAAGAGCGCCTCGCCCCTGCGCACCTTCCAGCGCACCTGGATCACCTTGGCGACGACGATCGCGGCGATCACGACGAAGAACCCGTATTCGAGCAACGTGTCGAGCACCATCACGCCTCCCCGCGTTCGGGCCCGCCAAAGCGGCAACTTTCGCTACAGCCGCTCCGCGACCCACCCCTGTACGGACTCGAGCGCCTTCGGAAGCGCCTTGCTGTCGGTGCCACCGGCCTGCGCCATGTCGGGGCGCCCGCCGCCCTTGCCGCCCACTTGCCCGGCGACGAAGTTGACCAGCTCGCCCGCCTTCACTTTCGCGATCAGGTCCGCGGTGACGCCCGCGATGAGGCTCACCTTCTCGCCTTCCGATGCCGCGAGCACGATGGCGCTCGACTTGAGCTTGCCCCTCAGCTGGTCGAGCGTGTCCCGCAGCGTCTTCACATCCGCGCCCTCGATCCGTGCCGCGAGCACCTTTACGCCCTTCACGTCGACGGCGGAGTTGGCGAGGTCGTCGCCGTGGCTCGCGGCCGCCTTCTGCTTGGCGCGCGCGGCCTCCTTTTCCAGCGTGCGCACGCTTTCCTGCAGCTGCGAGACCCTGAGCTCCACCTCCACGGGCTGCGCCTTGAGCGCCGCCGCGATGCGGGCGAGGCGGTCCGATTGCTCCTGCACCTGGGTGAGCGCCACGCTCCCCGCGATCGCCTCGACGCGGCGGATGCCGGCGGCGACGCCGCCCTCGGAAACGATGCGGAAGAGGCCGATGTCGCCGGTGCGCCGCACGTGCGTGCCGCCGCAGAGCTCGCGCGAGCTGCCGATGTCGAGCACGCGCACCTCGTCACCGTACTTTTCCCCGAAGAGCATCGTCGCACCCAGCTTCTGCGCCTCGTCGATCGGCATCACGCGTGCACTCACATCCTCGTTGCGCAGCACCTCTGCGTTCACGAGTTGCTCGACGCGGCGGACCTGGTCCGCGGTCACCGGCGCGTTGTGGGTGAAGTCGAAGCGGGTCTTGTGCTCGTCCACCAGCGAGCCTTTCTGCTGCACGTGGGGGCCGAGCACCTCGCGCAGCGCCTTGTGCATGAGGTGGGTCGCGGAGTGGTGACGCACCGTGCGCGCTCGCTTGTCGAGGTCCACCTGGGCCGCGACCGTGTCGCCGACCGCGAGCTCGCCCGTCTTCAGCACGCCATGGTGACCGAAGGCCTCGGGCGTGATCTTCTGCGTGTCCTGCACCTCGAAGAGCGTGAGGCAAAGGCCGCCGCGAGTGAGCTCGCCGCGGTCGCCCACCTGTCCGCCCGACTCGGCGTAGAACGGGGTGTTGTCGAGCACCACGATGCCCTCGTCGCCGGTGGCAAGGCGATCGACCGGCGTGCCGCCCTTGTACAGCGCGACCACCCGGCCCTCCTCCGAGAGGCTGTCGTAGCCGCGGAAGTTGGTCTTCGCCCCCTTGTACTCGAGCTGGCCGCCTGCCTTGAACTTGCTCGCCGCGCGCGAGCGGTCCTGCTGCGCGGCCATGGCGGCGTTGAAGCCCTCCATGTCGATCCCGAAGCCGCGTTCGCGGCCGATGTCCGCGGTGAGGTCGACGGGAAACCCGAAGGTGTCGTAGAGCTTGAATGCGGTCTCGCCATCGAGGCGCTTCGCGTTCTTCGCGAGGGACGACTCGAGGATGCCCATGCCGGTCTCAAGCGTCTCGGCGAAGCGCCGCTCCTCCTGCTCGAGGGTCGAGCTCACCTTCGCCGCGCTCCTCGCGAGCTCGGGGTAGGCCCCGCCCATCTCGCGCACCAGGTCGGGCACCAGCTTGAAGAAGAAGGGCTTCTTCTGGCCGAGCTTGTAGCCGTGGCGCATGGCGCGGCGCGCAATGCGGCGCAGCACGTATCCGCGGCCCTCGTTCATCGGGATCACGCCGTCGCACACCAGGAAGGCGCAGGCGCGAATGTGGTCGGCGATCACGCGCAGCGACGGCGACTCGAGGTCCTTCGCCCCGGTCTCGCGGGCGGCAGCGCTCACCAGGGTGGCAAAAAGGTCGATCTCGTAGTTGGAGGTCACGTGCTGCAGCACGGCGGTCAGGCGCTCCAGTCCCATGCCGGTGTCCACCGACGGCTTGGGTAGCGCATGCAGTACACCGCTCTCGTCGCGATTGAACTGCATGAACACCAGGTTCCAGATCTCGATGTAGCGGTCGCCGTCCTGGTCGGGCGATCCCGGGGGGCCGCCGGCGACGCCGGGACCGTGGTCGTAGAAGATCTCCGAGCACGGCCCGCAGGGACCGGTGTCGCCCATCGCCCAGAAATTGTCGCTCTCGTACTGGCGCCCGCCGGGCTTGTCGCCGATGCGAATGCAGCGCTCTGCGGGGACACCGATGTCCCCGGTCCACAGCTCGAAGGCCTCGTCGTCGGTCGCATACACCGTGGTCCAGAGCTTTTCCTTCGGCAATCCGTAATGGACGGTGAGGAGCTCCCACGCGTAGCGGATGGCATCGCGCTTGAAGTAGTCGCCGAAGCTGAAGTTGCCGAGCATCTCGAAGAACGTGTGGTGGCGCGCCGTGTAGCCCACGTTCTCGAGGTCGTTGTGCTTGCCGCCGGCGCGCACGCAGCGCTGGGCCGTGACCGCGCGGTTGTACGGACGCTTTTCCACGCCGGTGAAGACGTCCTTGAACTGGTTCATTCCGGCATTGGTGAACAGCAGCGTGGGATCGTTGCCCGGCACCAGCGAGCTCGACGCGACCGGCGTGTGGCCCTTCGAGGCGAAGTAGTCGATGAACTGCTGGCGGATTTCCTTGGTATTCATGGCCTTGCGGGACGAGACGGCGCGATGCGCGGTCGCGCACGGCAATCCGCAAGGATATCAAAGAATTAGCGCGGGCTCCGCCATCCGCTTGACCGCACTGGAGCATCCCACGGACCCCCCAGCCTGGCAGGAAGCGATCTTCGAGGTCCTCACGCGAGGTTCGGTGCGGCAGGCCGCCTACGTGCCCGACGCCGGCCACGCGCATACGACGCGAACGAGCTGCCGCCCGACGGGCCACGCCGCTTGTTTGCCCCGCGCCGCCGGCGTACGCTCTTCCGCACTGCACTGGGAGAGGTGAAATGCGCCTCATGCGCCGGGCGAGCCGCCGCCTCGCCGTCCTCGCGGGCTTCGTGTGCCTTGCGCTGTCGATCGTCTCGGCGCCAGCCTTGGCCGCGCGCTACGTGAATGCTGCGAGTGGCGCCGACACCGGCGGGTGCGCTGTGCAAGCAAGTCCCTGCAAGACGATCACTTATGCGATGACCCAGGCGGAGGCGGGCGACGCCATCCAGGTGGCGCCGGGCAATTACGGCACGGCGCTCGGAGAGACCTTCCCCATCGTCGTCAAATCGGGCGTGCATCTGAAGTCCACCGCCACGGCGGCGGACACCATCCTCGACGCGAGTGGCGCCACCAAGCGCGTGCTCAACCTGCTCGGCACCAACGCCGCGACCGTGGTGGAGGGGTTCACGATCATGGGTGGCGCACCGGCAGCCACCTACGGGCAGGCCAACCTTGCTGGCGGCATGTTGATCGAGGGCGGCGCACCCAAGATCCGCAAGAACATCTTCGTCAACAACCAGGTGCGCGGCTTCGACGCCGGCACGGATCTGATCACTGGTGGAGCCGCACGCGGTGGCGGCATCTTCGTATTGGCCGCGGCCCCCACGATCGCCAACAACATCTTCCGTAGCAACGTGGCGCGTGGCGGCCTGGGATCCGTTGGAACAGTCACCGGGCCCGGCGGACCGGGAGAAGGCGGCGGAATTTACCTCGAGAACACCGTGGCAACGCTCAACAACAACACTTTTTACGCCAATCAGGCGCTGGGCGGCGATGGAGGTTCCGGATATTACGCGGGCGCCGGCGGGGGCCCCGGCAAAGCGGGCGGCATCCACGCGCACTGCCGCGAGATCTGCGTCTGGGCCCCGACCATCAACAACAACATGCTCGTCAACAATGCTGCAGACGGTGGCCGCGGTGGGGGTGGCACGTCCGGGCAGAACCCGGGGGCCAGGGGAGCCGCAAGCCACGGCGCGATCTACACCTTCTACAGCTACGCTTTATTGGAGATCTCGAACAACCTCTTCTACAACAACCTCGTGAATGGCGCAGCCAGCACCGGCGACACGATCGGCGCCGCCTCGGTTTGCTACGGCACGCCGTGTTCGTCCGGGACCGGGTTTCACGGAGAACCGTCCAACCTTCGCATCACCCCGCAGTCGCCTGCGGCCGGCGCCGGCTTGGCCACGGGCGCGCCGGGCGACGACTTTGCCGGCGCCACTCGTGTCAACCCTCCTTCCATCGGAGCGTACGAGCCTTCGGCGGCCACGAACCCTACGCGCGTCGTCAATGTCTCGACGCGGCTTCTCGCGCTCACCGGCGACAACGTGATGATCGGCGGGTTCATCATCGGCGGCAGCACGCCAAAAACCGTCGCGGTGCGCGCGCGCGGCCCGTCCTTGGCGGCCCAGAATGTGCCAGGGACACTCGCCGACCCGTTGTTGCAGCTCTTCTCGGGGAGCACGCAGGTCGCCGCCAACGACAACTGGGGCGATGCGGCCAATGCATCCCAGATCGAGTCGAGTGGCTTCGCGCCGCCCCATGCGGCCGAATCAGCCATCCTGATCACCTTGAATCCCGGCGCCTATACGGCGATCGTCTCCGGCGCGGGCGGTGGCACGGGCGTAGGCATCGCCGAGATCTTCGAGGTGGACGCGCTGACCACGCCGCTCATCAACATCGCCACCCGCGGATTCGTCCAGCAGGGCGACAACGCGATGATCGCCGGCTTCATCATCTGGGGCGACGAAGCGCAGACCGTTGTCGTGCGGGCACGGGGCCCGTCGCTCTCGCAATTCAATGTGCCGGGCCGTCTCGCGAACCCGATGCTCGAGCTGTATTCCGGTCAGGCGCTGATCGCTTCCAACGACGATTGGCAGTCCGCGGCGAATGTGGCACAGATTCGATCTACCGGCTTCGCGCCGCCTTACGCCGAAGAATCGGTGATCCTCGTGACGCTGCAGCCGGGCGCTTATACCGCGATCGTTCGCGGAGTGGGTGGAGCGACGGGTGTGGCCATCGTGGAGGTCTTCAAGAACTAGGCGCGCATGACCTTCACGACTTCGGCCGTCGCGAGGGTGTGCTCAAGGTACTCGAAAGTGCCCTGCTCCCGGACTTCGCGGGCGGCCGCGATGAGCCCGCTTATGGCGGCGCGGTAAAGGGAGGTCGCGAGGCTCACGCGGCGCACGCCGGCCGCTTCGAGCTCCGCCACCGTGAAGGACTTGCCGCGGATGCCGGCCATGAAGTTGACCGGCTTGGAGACGGCGGAGCAGACCGCGCGCACGGCGGCGAGATCCGGAAGCCCGGGCGCGAACAGGACCTCGGCGCCCGCCTTCTCATAGGCCTGGAGCCGCGCGATCGTATCGTTCAGATCCGCGCGGCCATGCAGGAAGTTCTCGGCCCGCGCCGTTAGCACGAAGCCGGCGGTCCCGCGCGCCGCCTCCGCCGCCGCCTGAACACGCTCAGCGGCTTGCTCGATGGGATAGATCGGCTTCGACTCGTCGCCCGAGAAATCCTCGATCGAGCCGCCGGCGAGCCCGATCTCGGCGGCGCGGCGGATCGTCTCGGCGGCGTCGTCCGGCTCGTCGCCGAAGCCTTTCTCGAGATCCGCCGAAACCGGCACGTCGACCGCTTCGACGATCTGGCGCGCGTGCGCCAGCGCCTCTTCGCGGCTCACCTGGCCGTCGCGGCGGCCGAGCGCGTTCGCCATGGCGCCGCTGGAGGTTGCGATGGCGGGGAATCCCAACCCCGCGAGCACGCGCGCGGTGCCCGCGTCCCAGGCGTTGGCGATCACGAAGATGCCACGCTCGTGCAGCGCGCGGAATCGCACGACGCGGGAGGCGAGCTCCGACTGGGTCATCGCCGGAGGCGGTGGCTCAACCGCCCAATGCGCGGTTGATGACGAGCACAGCTGCCACGATCGCGAGGAACGCGACCACGTTCTGGGTGCGGTAGCTCATGGAGCCTCCCGGGTAGATTTCATGAACTTCAGGATGTCGTCGAGCGGAAAGCCCCG
>JBKJTM010000478.1:0-7475 GCA_046590805.1 Usitatibacter sp. | reverse complement strand
GCGGGGGTTGTCCAGCAGCGAGCGCGCCTCGCCGGAAAGTGCCACCGTGCCGCCCTCGAGCACGTAGCCGCGGTGGCTCACCTCGAGCGCGAGGCGCGCGTTCTGCTCCACGAGCAGGAGCGTGACCCCCTCGGTGGCTATGGTGCGGATCACCTCGAAGATGCGCTCGACCATCAGGGGGGCGAGGCCCATGCTCGGCTCGTCCAGCAACAGCAGGCGGGGCCGGCTCATGAGCGCGCGGGCGATGGCGAGCATCTGCTGCTCGCCGCCCGAGAGCGTGCCCGCGACCTGCGAGCGGCGCTCCTTCAGCCGCGGGAACAGGGTGAAGGCTCGTTCGACGTCGGCCGCGACCGCCGCCGCGCCATCCTTGCGCGAATAGGCGCCCATCGCGAGGTTCTCCTCGATGGTGAGCTGCGCGAAGACGCCGCGGCCCTCGGGCACCAGGGCGAGGCCACGGCGGGCGATCTCATGCACGCGTAGCCCCGTGATCTCCGCGCCGTCGTAGCGGACGTGGCCGCCGGCGGCGCGCACGAGGCCGGTGATCGCCTTCAGCGTCGTGGTCTTGCCGGCGCCGTTGGCGCCGATGAGGCACACCAGCTCGCCCTCGCGCACCTCGAGGTCGATTCCCTTGACCGCGCGGATGCCGCCGTAGGCCACCTGGAGGTTCTCCAGCGCGAGGAGCCTGCCCCCGAGTGCCGGTGTCGGGGGGCTCATGCGTGCGTGGCGCCCGTCTTGGTCGCGCCGGTGCCGAGGTACGCCTCGATCACCTTGGGGTCCCTCTGGACGTCGCGCGGCAGGCCCTCGGCGATGCGCCGGCCGTAGTCGAGGACCATCACGCGGTCGCAAAGGCCCATCACCAGCTTCACGTCGTGCTCGATGAGGAGGAGCGTGATGCCGTCGGCGCGGATCGATTCCAGGAGCTTCCTGAGATCGAGCTTCTCGGTCGCGTTCATGCCGGCCGCAGGCTCGTCCAGCGCGAGCAGGCGCGGATCGGTGGCGAGCGCGCGCGCGATCTCCAGCCGGCGCTGGTCGCCGTAGGAGAGGTGCTTGGCGAGCTCGTCGCCGCGATCGGCGATGCCGACGTACTCGAGGAGCTCGCGCGCGCGCTTCACGATCGCCGCCTCCTCGGCGCGAGTGCCGTTGCCACGGAAGATGGCTCCCACCACGCCCGCGCGGGTGCGCACGTGCCGTCCGATCATCACGTTCTCGAGCGCGGAGAGGTTGGCGAACAGGCGGATGTTCTGGAAGGTGCGCGCGATGCCGAGGGCGGCGATGCGGTCCGGCGTGATGTCGCGCAGCTCGCGGCCCTCGAAACGGAAGCGGCCCTCGTCCTGGCGGTAGAGGCCGGTGAGCACGTTGAAGAGCGTGGTCTTGCCGGCGCCGTTGGGGCCGATCAAGCCGAAGATCTGGCCGCGCTCGATGCGCACGCCGACATCCGAGAGGGCGGTGAGGCCGCCGAAGCGCTTGGTGATTCCCTCGGCCTCGAGGATCGCCGCGCCTGCGGCGGCGGGCAGGGCGCTCACTGCACCGGCTCCGGGCGTGCCAGCTCGCGCTTGCGCACCGCCGAGGGAAACAGGCCCGCGGGACGGAAAAGCATCATCACCACCATCGCGAGCCCGAAGAGCAGCATGCGGATCACCTCGGGATCGATGATCGAGCGGCCGAAGAGCCACTGCTGCGCCGGCTGCACGGTGTAGCGCAGGATCTCGGGGACGAAGGAGAGCAGGATCGCGCCCAGCACCACGCCCCAGATGTTGCCCATGCCGCCCAGCACCACCATCGAGAGCACCATCACGCTCTCGGTGAGGATGAAGCTCTCCGGGCTGATGAAACCCTGGATCGCCGAGAACATGCCGCCCGCGACGCCGCCGAAGGACGCGCCCATCGCGAAGGCGAGGAGCTTCATGTGGGTGGTGTTGATGCCCATGGAACGGGCGGCGAGCTCGTCCTCGCGGATCGCCTCCCAGGCGCGGCCGATGCGCGAGTCCTGCAGCCTCAGGTTCACGACGATCACGAGCACCAGCACGGCGAGCAGGAAGTAGTAGTACTTGATGGTGCCCGACATCGCGAGCCCGGCCAGCTGCGTGGTGCTGCCGAAGTCCATGCCGAAGAAATTGATCGGGTCGATGGTGGTGATGCCCTTGGGCCCATTGGTGAGGTTGAAGGGCTCGGAGAGGTTGTTCAGGAAGATGCGGACGATCTCGCCGAAGCCGAGCGTCACGATCGCGAGATAGTCGCCGCGCAGCTTGAGGGTTGGGGTGCCGAGGAGAACGCCGAAGAAGCACGCCACCGCCGCGCCGATGGGCAGGATCGCCCACCACGGCAGGTGCAGGCCGAAATGCGGCGAGGCCAGGAGGGCGTACACGTAGGCGCCGACCGCGTAGAAGGCGATGTAGCCCAGGTCGAGGAGCCCGGCGAAGCCCACGACGATATTCAGTCCCAGGGAAAGCAGCACGAACAGGATCGCCAGGTTGGTGATGCGCACCCATGCCGTGCCCGCCATCGCAAGAACGAACGGCAGCGCAAGCAGGGCCACGGCGATCAATGCGAGACCGATCCATTTCGCATGGGGATGGCGCCGCAGCAGGGTCATTGCATCCATTGGAGGTTTGCTGCCCTCATCACTCGATAACACAAACCTAGGCACGGTCGCCGACACGCTCGCCGAGCAGCCCCTGGGGCCGGAAAACAAGCACCAGGATGAGCACGATGAACGCATACACGTCCTTGTAGTTGCTGCCGAAGAGACTCGACTCCGGGCTCGCCTGGCACACCGCCGTGAAGCCGGGCAGGAACCGGTCCAGCAGGCACACGTTGGTGAAGTCGCCCACGTATCCCGCGCCGAGCGCCTCGATCAGCCCCATCAGGATCCCGCCCAGCACGGCGCCGGCGATGTTGCCGATGCCGCCCAGCACCGCGGCGCTGAACGCTTTCAATCCGAGCAGGAACCCCATCTGGTAGTGCGCGATGCCGTAGTAGGTCCCGACCATCACGCCGGCCACGGCGCCGAGCGCCGCGCCGATCACGAAGGTGAAGGAGATCACCGCGTTGATGTCCACGCCCATCAGCCCCGCGACCTGCGGGTTCTGCTGCGTGGCGCGCATCGCGATGCCCATCCTGGTGCGATACACCAGCGCGATCAGTCCCGCCATCATCGCGATCGAGGTGACGATGATCGCGATCTGGATGTTGGAGATCGCGGCGCTCGAATCCGACGAGCCGAAATGGAACAGCTTCAGCTCGATGATCTGCGGGAACGCGATGATGTTGCGGCTCCAGACGAGGAGCGCCAGGTGCTGCAGGATGATCGAGACGCCGATCGCGGTGATGAGCGGCGCCAGGCGCGGCGCATTGCGAAGCGGGCGGTAGGCCACGCGCTCCACGGTGTAGCCCACCGCCATGCACACCGGCACCGCCGCGAGGATGCCGATCCCCACGATCGCGAGCGGCGGCATCCCCGAGGGCGCGAGCGCCACGATCACCGAAAACGCGACCATGCAGCCGATCATCACCACCTCGCCGTGGGCGAAGTTGATCAGCTGGATGATGCCGTAGACCATCGTGTAGCCGAGGGCGACGACGGCGTAGACGCAGCCGAGTGTCAGGCCGTTCACGATCTGCTGCAGGAAGGTGTCCACGCCGCGATTCTAGCGGGGACGGGGCCGCATAAACAAAAACGGCGCCGTTTCCGGCGCCATTGGAATTCCGGTTGCCCGGCTTTTCTTGTTTTTTCTTATTTCTTCTTGTCGTCTTTCTTGGGCTCTTCCTTCTTCGCCTCATCCTTCTTCGGCGCGGCGGCCGGGGCCGCCGGAGCGGCGGGTGCCGCATCCATCTTGAACGGCGTAGTGACGCCGCCCTTCACGATCGCGACCGGCTTCACTTTGCCGCCCTCGAGCTTGAAGATCGTCATCTCTGCGTCCTTGCGGTCGCCCTTGGCGTCGAAGGCCACGGTACCGGTAGCGCCGGCAAAGGATACGTTGAAGAGCTCCGGCGCGAACTTGGCCGGGTCGGTCGAGTTGGCCTTCTTCATCGCCTCGATGACGGCGTTGGTGGCGTCGTAGAAATACGGCGCGTACTGCTTGATCTCGCCGTACTTGCCGGTGAACGCGGCCACGAAATCCTTGCTGGCCGCTTCGCGCGGCAGGCCGGCCTGCGAGCACACCATGCCCTCGGCAGCCGCTCCGGCGAGCTTGCCCATCTCGTCGGTGCACGCGCCGTCGCCGAAGGCGAACGTCGCCTTGATGCCGAGCTCGCGCGCCTGCTTGAGCATCGGGCCGCCGGTGGCGTCCATGCCGCCGTGGAACACCACGTCGGGGTTCTTCGCCTTGATCTTGGTGAGGATCGCCTTGAAGTCGGTTTCCTTGTCGGTGGTGCGCTCGCGGCCGACGATCGCGACCTTGGCGCCCTTCAGCGTCTTCTCGACCTCGTTGGCGATGCCCTCGCCGTAGGCGGTCTTGTCGTCGATGATGGCGACCTTCTTGCCCTTCAGCTCGTTGGCGATGAAGGAGGCGATCGCCGGGCCCTGCTGGTCGTCGCGGCCGACGGTGCGGAACACGGTCTTCAGACCGCGCTCGGTGAGCGCCGGGTTGGTCGCCGAGCCCGAGATCACCGGGATGCCGGCCTTGTTGTAGATCTCGGAGGCGGGGATGGTCACGCCCGAGTTCAGGTGGCCGATGACGGCGGCGACCTTGGCGTCGACGAGCTTCTGCGCGACGGTGGTGCCGATCTTGGGATCGGCCTGGTCGTCCTCGCTCATCATCTTGAAGGTGACCGGCTTGCCGTCGATGGTCATCTTCTTGTCGTTGGCCTGAGCCACGGCGAGGGCGACACCGTTCTCGTCGTCCTTGCCCAGGTGCGCGATCGAGCCCGTGAGCGGGCCGGCGTGGGCGAGGGTGACAGTCACGCCGGCGGGGGCGGCGGGCTTGGCCGGCTCGGCGGCCTTCTTGGGCTCTTCCTTGCCGCACGCGGTGAGGCCGAGGGCGAGCGCCACGGCGAGGCTCAGTGAATGGGAGCGCTTCATCGACTTCTCCTGGGATCTGGGGTTGGGGAGGCAAATCGGCGCACGTGGGCGCCGGGAAGGGCGCAATTATGGGTAGGTGCCTGATCCCTGTCAATTTTTGCCGCAATGCAAAAAGCCGGCGCTGGGCCGGCTTTTCCTTGGCTTGGATCCCGGCCTGTCACCGGGATGACGATGCTATGGCCTCGGGCCGTGCATCGTCATTTCTGGGTCAGGACCCACTTCACGAGCGTCTTCACGTCCTCGTCCTTCACGCCGGCGTTGGGCGGCATGGGGATCTGGCCCCAGGTGCCGACGCCACCCTTCTTCACCTTCTCGACCAGCATCGCCTCGGCCTTGGCGTCGCCCTTGTACTTGGCGGCGACCTCCTTGTAGGCGGGGCCCACGATCTTCTTGTCGACGGCGTGGCAGGCGTTGCAGGAGTTCTTGGCCGCAAGCTCCTGGCTCGCGAGGGCGGGGGCGGCCGCGAGGGCGAGGCCGAGGGTGGCGAGGACGGCGAGGGACTTCTTCATTGCGGGGCTCCTGGGGTTAGGTGTTCGGGAAAGGCGCGATTGTCGGCAAATCCAGCGTTTCGCGCAATTCGTCCGGCAAATCGATCGGCGGCAGGCATGTAACGCCTTCGCACAGCCAGGCGTTGACCTTGTCCGCCGCGGGCTTCACGAGCGTGGGCGGCAACGGCCCCTCACCGGCGGGAACGAAGAGCGTGATGGTGGTGGGCAGGTAGGCCGGGTCGAGCAGCTCCCGCCACGGCGCAAAGGCATGGCGCGCGCCCGTGACGATCAGCGTGCGTGGCGGCACCAGGTGCTCCTCGAGCGCGGCGAGCAGCGTGCCGAAGCCCATCGGCTGGCCCTCCATCTGCGGCCAGAAGCATGCGATCGCGCCCGCGGCCGCATCGGAAAACCGCGTCTCGCCGGTGATGAAGGCGAGGCGATGCAGGGCGAGCGCGGCGACCCCGTTGCCCGAGGGCGTCGCGTTGTCGGGCCCGGGCTTGGGCCGGTGGATCAGGCTCTCGTGGTCGTGGGCGGTGAAGAAAAAGCCGCCTGCCTTCCCGTCGAGGAAGTGGGTGAGCAGGGTGTCGCCGATCTCCGTGGCCCACGCGAGGTCGTCCGGCTCGAAGCCCGCCTGCATGTATTCGAGCAGCGCCGCCAGCAGGTACGCGTGATCGTCCAGGTACGCGGGCAGGTGCGCGCGGCCGTCCTTGTACGTCGCGAGGAGGCGGCCGTCCTTCCACAAGGTCGTGCGGATGAACGCGAGCGCGCGCCGCGCGGAGGCGAGCCAGTCCTCGCGCGCGAAGACGCGCGCCGCGCGCGCCATGCCGCCGATCATCAGCGCGTTCCACGAGGTGAGCACCTTGTCGTCGCGGCCCGGATGCACGCGCTTCTCGCGCGCCGCATGAAGCTTCGCCCGCGCCGTGTCGAGGAGCGCCTCGGCCTTGCCTTCCGGCATCCCGAGCATGCGCGCGGCCTCGGCCAGCGGGCGCGCGATCACCAGGTGCCAGGCGTGGTTCTCGAAGTTCGGCGGCTGGTCGAGGCCGAAGGCGCGCGCGGCGACCTCGTACTCATCGGGCGAGAGGAGCTCGCGCAGCTCCTCCTGCGTCCACACGTAGAACTTGCCCTCCTCACCTTCCGAATCGGCGTCGAGCGAAGAGTAGTAGCCGCCTTCCGGCGACTGCATCTCCCGCACCCCCCACGCGGCGGTCTCGACGCACGCCTTCTCGAACAGCGGCTCGCGCGTGATCGCCCAGGCGTCGGCATAGAGGCGCAGCAGCCAGCCGTTGTCGTAGAGCATCTTCTCGAAGTGCGGGATCGCCCAGCGCGCATCGGTGCTGTAGCGCGCGAAGCCGCCGCCCACCTGGTCGTAGATGCCGCCCTCGGCCATGCGCCTCAGCGTGAGGAGCGCCATGTCGAGCGCGGCGCGGTCGCCGCTCGCGGCGAAGCGGCGCAGCAGCAGCTCGATGGAATCGGGATGCGGAAACTTGGGCGCCGCGCCGAAGCCGCCGTTCACCTTGTCGAAGGCCTGCGCAAGGTAGTTCGCCGCGTCGTCCAGGGGCGCGCGCGTGAACTGCGATGGATGGGCCGTCATCCCCCGCGGGCCGGTGCGCGCGAGCGCCTGCGCGACCTGAGCGCCCTGCTCGCGGATCTCCTGCGGATTCTTGTCGTAGAACTCGCGCACGCGCTGCAGCAGCTCCGCGAAGCCCGGCAGGCCGTAGCGCGCGGTAGGCGGGAAGTACGTGCCGCCGAAGAAAGGCAGCTGGTCCGGCGTGAGGAACATCGTGAGCGGCCAGCCGCCGTTCCTTTGCGTGAGGAGCGCCTGGGCCGCCTGGTAGATCTGGTCGACATCGGGGCGCTCTTCGCGGTCGACCTTGATGTTGACGAAGTCGCGGTTCATGGCTGCGGCCACCGCTGCGTCCTCGAAGGACTCGTGCGCCATCACATGGCACCAGTGACACGCGGAATAG
>JBKJTM010000505.1:0-23467 GCA_046590805.1 Usitatibacter sp. | reverse complement strand
CGAGCCGCCGGTCGTCCTCGCGGTCCACCATCGCGTACTCGGTGTCGTAGGCGACGGTCCACAGCACGTTGGCGCCCAGGAGGGCCCATGCGACCGGCGGCACGTTGCCCACCTGCGCCGCGAACGCCATCGGAATGCCGAAACCGAACGCCACACCGAGCCACGCCTGCGGCATCCAGAACCAGCGCTTGAGGAACGGATAGACGATGGCGATGGCGAGCGCCACGAAGGAAAGGTAGATGGTGAGGCGGTTGAATTGCAGCACGATGACAAACGCCGCGAGCGCGAGCACGGCGGCCACCGCGAGCCCCTCCCAGGGCCGGATCTCGCCCGCGGCGAGCGGGCGCGCGCGCGTGCGCTCGACCTCGGCGTCGAAGCGGCGGTCGGCGAAGTCGTTGATCGCGCAGCCCGCGGAGCGCATGAGGATGGTGCCGAGCACGAAGAGCCACAGCACCACCAGCGAGGGAATGCCGCCCCGCCCGAGCCACAGGCCCCAGAGCGTCGGCCACAGCAGCAGCAGGATGCCGATCGGCTTGTCGAGCCGGATGAGGCGTTCGTAGGCGTCGAGGCGCGCGAGGACGGGGTGGATCATCGACGCAACTCGAGGATACGGGGCAGGAAGACTTCGGTGACCATCAGGGGGCGCCCTCGGAGGTGGAAGAGCGAACGCCGAGCCCGCAGCGCGCCGAACCGGCGGCCGAGCAACTCCCGCGCGCGCACGCCCAGCGGATGGCGCGGACCGACCCGCGCGAATTCGAACGGCCCGCGCCGCACGCGCCTGTCGCTGAACAGCACCTCGGCGAGCGGGCGCGTCCCGAGGCCGGCGACCGGCCGCCACACGCCGCGCAGATCGGCGCGCGCCACGATCGAGTGCGCCATCACCACCGGGGCGCCGTCGGCGTGCAGCACCACCTCGCGCACGTACGCGAGCTTGTGGGCCGGGCGCCCGAGGACGCGGTACTCGTCGTCATTGGGAAAGCGCAGGCGCCGCGCGACCACCTCGACCTCGAAGCGGCGGCTGTGGGCGACGATGCGCCAGGTGAGCGAGCCCGGAAACGTGAGCCAGGGTCTCCACGGATCGGTGTGCGGCGGCGCGAGGTGCGTCCATCGCGTCATGCCTGGAGGTAGAACTGCCGCGAGCCGAGCCAGCGATCGAGGTGGCGCTCGACGCTCGGCGATTTCGCGGCCAGCAGCTGGTCGGCGGCGGTGCGCGCCATCTCGACCAGGTCGGCGTCGCGCTCGAGGTCGGCGAAGCGCAGCAGCGGCGCCCCGCTCTGCCGCGCGCCGAGGTACTCGCCCGGTCCACGGAGCCGCAGGTCCTGGCGCGCGATCTCGAACCCGTCGGTGTTCTCGTAGATGATCTTGAGACGCTGCCGCGCGGCCTCGGACAACGGGCCGTAGTAGAGCAGGATCGCCAGGCTCTCCTCGGAGCCGCGCCCGACGCGCCCGCGCAGCTGGTGCATCTGCGCGAGCCCCATGCGCTCGGCATGCTCGATCACCATCAGCGTCGCGTTGGGGACATCGACGCCCACCTCGATCACCGTGGTGGCGACCAGCAGCTGGATCACGCCGGCCTTGAACGCGGCCATGATCTGCGCCTTTTCCACGCCCTTCATGCGGCCGTGGATCAAGCCCACCGACAGGTCCGGGAAGGTCGCCTTGATGGTCTCGAAGGTCTCGATCGCGGTCTGCAACTGCAACTGCTCCGACTCCTCGATCAGCGGGCACACCCAGTAGGCCTGGGCGCCGTCGCGGCAAGCGGCGCGAATGCGCTCGATCACCTCGTCGCGCCGCTCCTCCGAGACGAGCTTGGTCACGATCGGCACGCGCCCGGGCGGCAGCTCGTCGATCACCGTGACGTCCAGGTCGGCGAAGTAGCTCATCGAAAGGGTGCGCGGGATCGGGGTCGCGCTCATCATCAGCTGGTGGGGCTCGCCGCCCGCCTTGCCGGCGAGCGCCAGGCGCTGCTCCACGCCGAAGCGATGCTGCTCGTCGACGATCGCGAGGCCGAGCCTCGCGAATGGGACGTTCTCCTGGAAGAGCGCGTGGGTGCCGATGGCGAGCTGCGTCTCCCCCGAGGCGATGGCGGCGATCGCGAGCTTCTTCTCGCGCGCCTTCATCCCGCCCGAGAGCCACGCCATCCTCACGCCCAGCGGTTCCAGCCAGTGCCTGAGCTTGAGGTAATGCTGCTCGGCGAGGATCTCGGTCGGCGCCATCAGCGCCGCCTGCCAGCCGTTCTCGATCGCCTGCAGCGCCGCCAGGGCGCCCACGAGGGTCTTGCCGCTGCCGACGTCGCCCTGCAGGAGCCGCCTCATCGGGTGCGGCTGCGAGAGGTCCTTCGCGATCGCGGCGCAGGCGTTGCGCTGCGCGCGCGTGAGCGGAAACGGCAGCGACTTCGCGAGCGCATTGGTGAGCGTGTGCGCCTGCGGCAGCTTCGGCGCGCTCTTCGCGCGCCGCTCGCGGTAGGCGATGCGCATCGCCAGCTGCTGGGCGAGGAGCTCGTCGAACTTGAGGCGCCGCCACGCGGGGTGGGTGCGCTCGATCAGCGCATCGGCATCGACATCCGGAGGCGGGCGATGCAGCAGCACCACGCTGTCGCGGAAGGACGCGAGCCCGAGCTTGCCGATGCGCTCTTCGTCCAGCGTATCTTCCATCGCCAACGTGTCGAGCGCGCGCTCGATCAGCGCACGCAACTGCCCCTGCGAGAGGCCGGCGGTGGTGGGATACACCGGCGTGAGCGACGTGGGCAGCGGCGTGTCGCGATCGACCACGCGATATTTCGGATGCACCATCTCGTCGCCGAAAAACCCCGGCCGCACCTCGCCGAAGAGGCGGATGCGCCGCCCGGGCGCGAACTGCTTCTGCTGGCTCGGGTAGAAGTTGATGAAGCGCACCCAAAGCTCGTGGCCGCCCTCGGCCAGCTTCACGACGAGCGTGCGGCGCGGCCGGAACTTCACCTCCGCCTCCACCACCTCGGCCTCGACGCAAACCGGCACGCCCGCGCGCGCCCCGGATAGCGGCGTGAGCTGCGTTTCATCCTCGTAGCGCAGCGGCAGGTGAAGCACCAGGTCGCGCTTGTGGCGGATTCCGAGCTTGGCGAGCTTCGACGCGATCGCCTCGGGGAAGACCGAGGGGGGCGCCGCGGCGGCGGGCGCCGGCCGGGACTTGGCGCGGGTGGCGGGCAAGCCTGGCGTTACGACGCGGGCCTGGGCGCCACAGCCTGCGCCGCGGCCGCCGGAGCCAGCGCCTCTTCGCGCGAGCCCATGTACATGATCGCGTCGATCTCCACTTGCGTGCCGCGAGGCAGCGACGCCACGCCGATCGCCGCGCGCGCCGGATAGGGCTCGTTGAAGTAGCTCGCCATCACCTCGTTCACCTTGGCGAAGTTGCCGAGGTCGGTGAGGTAGACAGTGACGCGCGCCACGCGGTCGAAATCGCCGCCTGCCTCCCTGCACACCACGCGCAGGTTGTCGAAGACGCGGCGCACGTGGTCCTCGAACGGGCCCTCGATCACCTTCATGGTCTTCGGGTCGAGCGGGATCTGGCCGGACAGGAACACGAAATCGCCCGCGCGGACCGCCTGCGAGTAGGTGCCGATGGCGGCCGGAGCCTCAGGGGTGGTGATGGATCTCATTGATGTCCCGATGTTTGCCGAAGTTGAGCGGCATTGTCCGCTCCAATGCCGTTCCCGATGCCCCAGAAACCATCATGACGTTGATTTCTTTTTCAGGCGCGTGATGCGCACCACTTCCGGGATGCGGCGCAGGCGCCGGAAGACGTGCGCGAGGTGCAGGCGGTTCTTCACCTGGATGGTGAAGACTATCGTTGTGTAAGCCTGGCTCGCGCGCTGCTCGGTCTCGATGTGGTCGATGTTGGAATCGGCCTCCGAGACCTCGGCGGCCAGGCGCGCCAGCACGCCGCGGGTGTTCTGCGCCGTGAGGCGCACGTTCACGTCGAACAGGCGGTCAGCCGAGTGATCCCACTGCACATCGACCCACTTCTCCGGATCGAAGTGGAAGGGATGGATCGCCGGGCAATCGTGCGTGTGCACCACCAGGCCCTGGCCCTTCCTGATCTGCGCGATGATCGGATCGCCGGGGATCGGGCGGCAACAGGGCGCGAACTGGATCGCCAGGCCCTCGGTGCCGCGGATGGTGATGGAGTCCAGGCGCGCCTCGCCCTCGAGGCTGGGCTCCGCGATCGACAACAGCTTCTTCGCCACCACCACCGCGAGGCGCTTGCCGAGGCCGATATCGGCCATCACTTCCTCGCGCGTCCTGGCGGCATCGCCCTTGAAGAAGCGCGTCCAGTGCGCATCGCCGATCTCGTCGGGGTTCGCCTTGAGCGAGCGCAGCGCCTGCACCAGCAGCAGCTCGCCCACCTCGGCGGACTCGGCGAGCTGCATCGTCTTCAGGTAATGACGGATGTGCGAGCGCGCCTTGCCGGTGGCGACGTACGAGAGCCACACCGGGTTGGGCCGCGCCTGGGGATCGGTCACGACCTCCACGCGGAAGCCGTTCCTCAGCACCGTGCCCAGCGGCACCGGCTCGCCGTCCACCTTGGCGGCGACGCAATGATTGCCCACGTCGGTGTGCACCGCGTAGGCGAAATCGATCGGCGTGGCGCCCTTCGGCAGCGCGAAGATCTTGCCCTTGGGCGAGAAGACGTAGACCTCGTCGGGGAAGAGGTCGACCTTGATGTGCTCGAGGAATTCCAGCGCGTCGCCCGATTCGCTCTGGATCTCGAGGAGCGACTGCAGCCACTGGTGCGTCTTCAACTGCACCTCGCGGCCCTCGAGCTCCTCGACGCTCTTGTAGATCCAGTGGGAGGCCACGCCCGCCTCGGCCACCTTGTGCATGTCCATGGTGCGGATCTGGATCTCGATCGGCATGCCGAAGGGGCCGAAGAGCGTGGTGTGCAGCGACTGGTAGCCGTTGGCCTTGGGGATGGCGATGTAGTCCTTGAACTTGCCCGGGATCGGCTTGTAGAAGGTGTGCAGCGCGCCCAGCGCCAGGTAGGAGCTGGCGATGTCCGGCACGATGATGCGGAAGCCGTAGATGTCGAACACCTCGGAGAAGGAGATGTTCTTCTCCTGCATCTTCTTGTAGATCGAGGAGATGTGCTTCTCGCGGCCGGTGACCTGCGCCTCGACCTTGAAGTCCCTGAGCCGCGCCTGGATCGCCTCCTGGATCTTGCCCACCGCGTCGCGGCGGTTGCCCCGGGCCTTCTTGAGCGCCTTCTCCAGCACGCGGAAGCGGGTGGGATGGAGATAGTGGAATCCCAGGTCCTCGAGCTCGTAATAGAGCGCGATCAAGCCCATGCGATTGGCGATCGGCGCGTAGATGTCGAGCGTCTCGCGCGCAATGCGCTCCTGCTTGTCGGTGGGCACCGCCTCCAGCGTGCGCATGTTGTGCAGGCGGTCGGCGAGCTTGATCAGGATCACGCGCACGTCGCGCGCCATCGCGAGCAGCATCTTCCTGAAGTTCTCCGCCTGCGCGTGTTGCAGGGTGGCGAACTCGATGCGGTCGATCTTGGAGACGCCGTCGACCAGCTCCGCCACGGGCTTGCCGAAGCGCTTGGCGATCTCGGTCTTGGTGGTGGGCGTGTCCTCGACCACGTCGTGGAGGAGTGCCGCCATCAACGCCTGCGGATCGAGATGCCACTCCGCGAGGATCTTCGCGACCGCCAGCGGGTGGGTGATGTACGGCTCGCCGCTCTGCCGGTATTGCCCCGAGTGCGCCGCGCGGGCGAGGTCGTAGGCGTCCTCGATCAGGGCTACGTCGGCGGGCTTGAGGTAGCCCAGTACCGCGGTCAGCTCATCGGGGCCCGGTCCGGGCAATGACGAGCCCGTGGTCTTGAGACCACCCGATGTTACGGATTGGACTCCAACGGGCGGCATCGGCTGCGGGGAAGCAAAATCCGACTCCGGGCTTCCCCTCGCTCGCTCAGAGCACCGGCGGGGTCGGGGCCGGCGGGTTCAGGAGCTCCTGCCCGACCTTGCCGCCCGCGATCTCGCGCAGCGCGATCACGCAGGGCTTGTCCTTGTTGGCCTCGACCAGCGGGGTGGCACCGAGCGCGATCTGGCGCGCACGGTTGGTCGCCGCCAGGGTGAGCTGGAAGCGGTTGGGGAAGAACTTGATGCAGTCGTCGACGGTGATGCGGGCCATGGCCAGTCTCCAATTACCTGAATTCGTCCAATAACTTGGCGATGCGGTACGCCTGCTGCGCGCGTGACACCGGGGTGGTGCGAATCACGGCGACGACCTGCTTCAGGTCGGCGAGCGCGGCATCGAACTGTTCATTGACAATTATATATTCAAATTCAAGAACATGCGAGACTTCTTCGCGGGCATTGGCGAGCCGACGTTCGATCGCATCCGGCGCGTCGGTGGCGCGCGACTGCAGGCGCCGGCGCAGCTCCGCGAGCGAGGGCGGGAGGATGAAGATGCCCACCATCTGCGGCAGCATCGCGCGCACCTGGCGGGCGCCCTGCCAGTCGATCTCCAGCAGCACGTCGTTCTCGCTGCGCAGCATTCCCTCGATCCACTTGCGGCTGGTGCCATAGAGGTTGCCGTGGACGTCGGCGTGCTCGAGGAACTCGTCCGCGGCGATCATCCGCTCGAAGGCCGGGCGGTCGACGAAGTGGTATTCGCGGCCGTCGCGCTCGCCGGGCCGCGGCGCGCGCGTCGTGTACGAGACCGACAGGCGAATGTTCGGCTCCTCTTTCAGGAGCCGTGCGAGGAGGCTGGTCTTCCCGGCACCGGAGGGCGCGACCACGACGAAGAGGGCTCCAGGCATGTTATCCCCTGAATTTGTACCAGGTTACATTTCGGCGAAATGTAACCTGGTACAAATTCATTCGATGTTCTGGACCTGCTCGCGGATCTGCTCGATCAGCACCTTGAGCTCGACCGAGGTGCGCGTCATCTCGTTGGCGACCGATTTTGAGCCGAGCGTGTTGGCCTCGCGATTCAACTCCTGGCAGAGGAAGTCGAGGCGCTTGCCGCAGGCACCGCCGCGGTCGAGCACGCGGCGGAACTCCGCGATGTGGGTGTTGAGCCGCTGAAGCTCCTCGTCCACGTCGATGCGCGCCGCGTAGAGCACCACCTCCTGGTGAACGCGCTCGTCGGAGGGCGACGCGCCCGCTTCCGCGAGCTTGGCGGCGAGCTTGTCCTGGAAGGCGCGCATCGCCCCCGGAATGAGCGGGCCCGCCGCGCGCACCAGCTCCGCCATGCTGTCGAGGCGCTCGCGCAGCACCGCCTCCAGCTTGCCGCCTTCGCGCACCCGCGAAGCGTTCAGCTCCGCGATCGCGCGCCCGAGGAGCCCCAGCACCTGCTCCTTCAGCTTCTCTGCCGAGAGCGACTCGTCGGCGAGGACGCCGGGCCAGTGCAGGATCTCGGAGACCGACATCGCCCGCGCCTCGGGAAATTTCTCCAGCACCAGGTGCGCCGCGTCGCGCAGCGACGCGAGCGCCTGCGCGTCGGGCACCAGTGAGCGAGCGGCGGTCGAGACCGGCGTGAAAGTCACGCGGCAATCCACCTTGCCCCGCGTGAGCTTGTTGCCAACCGCCTCGCGCATCGCGGGCTCGAGCGGCCTCAGCTCCTCGGGGATGCGCGTCTGGAATTCCAGGTAGCGATGGTTGACCGTCTTCAGCTCGACGGCGAGGCTTCCGTGGGCGCTTTCCTGCGCGGCGGCCGCGAAGCCGGTCATGCTGGCGATCATTTTTGGGGAATATTCCGCCTTTACAAGGCGGTAGGGAGTGCCGACAATGGAGCACCGAATTATATCGGAACCCCCTCGCTCCAATGCCCGCACAGGCGAACCAGCCTCTGCCCGCCGGCTACGTGTTGAATGGCTATCGCATCGAAAAGCCACTGTCGTCGGGCGGTTTCAGCATCGTGTACCTGGCGCGCGACGAGGCGGGGACGCCGTTCGCCATCAAGGAGTACCTGCCCTCGACGATGCCGCTGCGCACCGAGGGTGTCGAGGTACTGGTCACCGACGAGGGCAACCTCTCGCTCTTCCGCCACGGCCTGAAGTGTTTCTTCGAGGAGGGCCGCGCGCTCGCGATGATCTCGCACCCGAACGTGGTGCGGGTGGAGAACTTCTTCCGCGCGAACGAGACCTGCTACATGGTGATGCAGTACGTGCGCGGGCGCACGCTGCAGTTCCACATCCAGAGGAATCGCCACGAGTTCACCGAGGGGTTCATCCGCAAGGTGTTCACCTACCTGATGAACGGGTTGCGAGAGGTGCACGCGAACAAGCTGCTGCACCTCGACATCAAGCCGGCGAACATCTTCATCTCGATGGAAGGCCGCCCGGTGCTGCTCGACTTCGGCGCCGCGCGCATCACGCTCTCGGAAGAGGCGATGAAGTTGAAGCCGATGTACACCGCGGGCTTCGCCGCGCCCGAGCACTACCGCTTCAAGCCGGGCGACATGGGGCCGTGGAGCGACATCTACTCGGTGGGCGCGACGATGTACACCTGCATCGCGGGCACGCCGCCGCAGGCCAGCGACCAGCGCGAGCAGAAGGACCGCATCATCCCGATCCGCACGCTTGCTCGCCAGCAGTATTCGGAGAACCTCTACGCGATCGTCGAGTCGTGCCTCGCGGTCGACTACATGAAGCGGCCGCAGACCGCGTTCGACCTGCAGAAGCTCCTCATGGAGGAGCAGCCCGCCGCGGAGGAGAAAGCTCCGGGCGGCTTCCTCGGGACGCTCAGCACGCCGCTGTCGAAGCTCTTCTCGCGCTAACGCGCCAATGCGCTTCACCATCTTTCAGGACAGCAAGGTCGGCGACCGGCAGGGCAACGAGGACCGCGTCGGCTACTCGTACAGCCGCGACGTGCTGCTGATGACGATCGCCGACGGCATGGGCGGCCACGACATGGGGGAAGTCGCCGCCGAGATCGCGGTGGGCGAGATCACCAGCCGCTTCCAGGTCGAGGCGCGCGACCGCCTGCAGCGGCCGTTCGATTTCCTCGTCTCGGCGATCCAGTCGGCGCACCGCGCGATCGTCGCCTTCGCCGACCAGAAGAACATGCTCGAGTGCCCGCGCACCACCGTCGTCGCCTGCCTGGTGCAGGGCGGGCGCGCCTTCTGGGCGCATTCGGGCGACTCGCGCCTCTACGTGATCCGCCGCGGCGAGGTGGTCGCGAAGACGCAGGACCATTCCAAGGTGCAGCAGATGATCGACGCCGGGCGCCTCACGCCCGAGGCCGCCGCGAAGCATCCGGACCGCAACAAGATCTACAGCTGCCTGGGGGGCGTGGTGCCGCCGCAGATCGACCTCGGCCGCGACATTCGCCTGGAGACCGGCGACACCATCCTCCTCTCCACCGACGGCTTCTGGGCGCAGATCCCGCCGAGCATCCTCGGCACCATGCTCACCCGGCAACCGATCACGCAGCTGCTGCCGGGGCTGATCACCGAGGCGCAGCGCCGCGCCAACGGCGAGTCGGACAACGTCTCCGTGGTCGCGATGACCTGGGAGAACCAGGAGGACGACAGCGTGTCCGACACGCGCACCCTGGATGAGGAGCAGTTCGCCACGTCCACCAACACCACGCAACAGCTCGACCCCGGCGGCCTTCCCGCCGACGAGGTCACCGACGACGACATCGAGCGCGCAATCGCCGAGATCCAGAACGCAATCCGCAAGGTCCCACGATAGGCTCCCCATGCAACGATCGTTCAATCGCGGCGCGGCTCAGCTGCGCCCCATCCGCTTCCAGCGCCGCTACACCGAGCACGCCGAGGGCTCCGTGCTGGTCGAGTTTGGCCATACACGAGTGCTGTGCACCGCGAGCGTCGAGGAAAAAGTTCCCTCCTTCCTCAAGGGCAAGGGCAGCGGCTGGGTGACCGCGGAGTACGGCATGCTGCCGCGCGCCACCAATACCCGCGGCGGGCGCGAGGCGGCGATCGGCAAGCAGTCCGGACGCACGCAGGAGATCCAGCGGCTGATCGGGCGGAGCCTGCGCGCGGTCACCGACCTGAAGGCCCTGGGTGAGCGCCAGATCACGCTCGACTGCGACGTGCTGCAGGCCGACGGCGGCACGCGCTGCGCTTCCGTCACCGGGGCCATGGTGGCGCTGGCCGATGCGGTGGCGTGGCTGCGCGGCAACAATCTCCTCGCCGTGGATCCGCTGCGCGACTTCGTGGCCGCGGTCTCCGTGGGAATCGTGAACGGCAACGCGGTGCTCGATCTCGATTACGCCGAGGATTCGGGCTGCGATACCGACATGAACGTGGTGATGACGGGCGCCGGGCACTTCGTCGAGGTGCAGGGCACCGCGGAGGGCGAGCCGTTCACGCGCGAGCAGATGGCACTGCTGATGGACCTGGCTTCGAAGGGCATCTCGGAGCTCCTTGCGCTTCAACGCTGCGCTCTTGCTCAAGCCCTGGCCGCCGATGAACGCCCGTGAAAAAGATCGTCATCGCATCGAATAACGCGGGGAAGCTGCGCGAGCTTTCCGCGCTCCTGAAACCGCTTGGAGTCGACGCCGTCTCACAGCAGAGCCTCGGCGTCGGCGAAGCCGACGAGCCCCACGGCACGTTCCTCGAGAACGCGCTCGCCAAGGCGCGGCACGCCAGCGCCATGACGGGCCTGCCGGCCCTGGCAGACGATTCGGGACTGTGCGTGACGGCGCTGGGTGGAGCGCCCGGCGTGCACTCTGCGTACTACGCCGGCAAGGAAGGCCCGCGCGAGGAGCGCGATGCGCGCAACAACGCGAAGCTGGTCGCGGCGCTGGCGGACGTCGAGGACCGATCGGCCTTCTACTACTGCGTGCTGGTGCTGGTCGCCTCGCCCACGGATCCGACGCCGATCGTGGTCGACGGCTCGTGGCACGGCACCATCGTCGCGACGCCAAAGGGCAGCGCCGGCTTTGGCTACGACCCCCACTTCCAGACCGAGCAGCTGCGGCTCACCGCAGCGCAGCTCGAAGCCGACGACAAGAACCGCCTCAGCCACCGCGGCAAGGCCCTCACACGCCTGGCTTCACGCCTCGCCGCGCAACGCGCCCCCTGAACGCCCAGGTCACCTGCGGCGGATGAAAGTCTCCTGGAAGGCCTTCAGCCACGCGTCCTTCTTGTCGATCGCTTCCGCGGGATCGATCGGCCTGATCGGCGTGTCACCCATGGGCGAAGCCACCTTGCTGCTGGAGGGAACGAAGTTGCGCGCGGCGAGCAGCGCCTGGCCCTCGCCGAGGAAGAAGTCGAACAACAGCGCCGCGGCGTGCGGATGCGGCGCCTTCGCGTGGACCGCCACAGCGTGCAGCTGCGCTACCGCCGGCTGCAACGTGAACCACTCGATCTTCGCGCCCTTCTCCTTCAACTGCTGCGGCTTGTAGCTGTACACCGTGAGGGCGAGCGGAATCTCGCCGCTCGCGACCAGGTTGGCGAGCAGGGTGTGGCCCTTGCGCACCGAAATGCCGTTGGCGGCGACGATGTCGCGGAAGAGCCTGGGCGCGTTGGCGTCGCCCATCGTCGCGAGCAGCGTCCCGTATCACGCCTGGTCCTCGGCTTCGATGCCGAGGCGGTCCTTCCAGCGCGGATTGATCAGATCCTGATAGGTCTTCGGCAATTCCTCCTTCGAGACCTTGTCGGTGTGGTACGTGGCGACGAAGACGTCGAGCGTGGAGGTGGCGTACGCATGGTGGCTGCCCAGTGTCCCCGGGCGCATGTCGGCGAAATGCAGCGAGGTCATGCGGCGCAGCATGTTCTCGCGGCGCAGCGCCTCCATCTCGGGCGAGTTGTTCTCGATCATGGGTCTCCTCCGATATTTCGGCAACGATACCTTCAAAGGCGCGCGGCCGGTAATGGGATAATTCGCGGGTGAATCCGGACGCCGCACCCGCCATCTTCCTTCCCGAGCAGCCGCCGCTCTCGCTCTACATCCACATCCCGTGGTGCCTGAAGAAGTGTCCCTATTGCGACTTCAACTCGCATGAGAAGCGCGGCGAGCTTCCGCAAGCCGAGTATGTCGACGCCCTGGTCGCCGACCTCGAGGCGAGCCTCGCCAAGGTGTGGGGCAGGCGCATCCATACGATCTTCATCGGCGGCGGCACGCCCAGCCTCTTCGGCGCGGAGGCGATCGATCGCCTGCTGACCGCCGTGCGCACGCTGCTCCCGGTCGACCCCGATGCGGAAATCACCATGGAGGCGAACCCGGGCGCTTTCGAGGCCGAACGCTTCCAGGGCTACCGCGATGCCGGCGTGAATCGTTTGTCGATCGGCGTGCAGAGCTTCGACGATGCCATGCTCGCCGCGCTGGGACGCGTGCATGGCGCGGATGAGGCGCGGGCCGCGCTCGCCTCGGCGCTCGCCATCTTCCCGACGGTGAACGTGGACCTCATGTATGCGCTCCCGGACCAGTCGCTCGCGGGCGCGCTCGCGGACGTGCGCGAGGCGGTCGCCTCCGGCGCGCCGCACATCTCCGCCTACCACCTCACGCTCGAGCCCGACACGCACTTCTTCCGCTTTCCGCCGCGGCTGCCCGAGGAGGACGAGGCCGCCGACATGCAGGAGTCGATCGAGGCGCTGCTGGAGCAATCCGGCTTCGGCCACTACGAGACTTCCGCCTTCGCCCGTCCCGGCCATCGCGCGCGCCACAACGTGAACTACTGGAGCTTCGGCGACTACCTCGGCCTGGGCGCCGGCGCCCACGGCAAGATCTCGTTCCGCGACCGCATCCTGCGCGAGGTGCGCGCGCGCAAGCCGCGGACTTATCTCACCACGGCGATCGAGGGCGATCCGATCCACGAGTCGCGCGAAGTCACCGTGGACGAGCTGCCGTTCGAGTTCATGCTGAACGCGTTGCGGCTCGTGGAAGGCATCCCGGTCACGCTCTTCACGCAGCGCACCGGGCTGCCGATCGCGGTGATCGAGCCGCAGCTCGCGATCGCGGAGGCCCGCGGCCTCATCGAGCGCGACCACGCCACCCTGCGGCCCTCGCGGCAGGGCGCGCGCTTCCTCAATGAGCTGCTGGAGATGTTCCTGCCGGGGGAACGGGCGAAGCCCTCCCCGCGCGTGATCAGTATTTGTTCGCCGGGTACGCGCCGCTCTTGACGAACGGCGGCTCGCGGCCGACGAGGGTCTCGAGCATCACCAGCTCGTCGTCGGTGTGACCCTTGAACCCGGCCAGCTCGGCGCGCATGATGCCGCCGTTCTCGCTCAGCATCAGCGGCGTCTCGTGGTGAGTGGTCTTCACCGTCTTGGCCTCCATCTTCGGGCCCTCGACCAGCGCCTCGCCGTAGCAGAGGCAGAAGTACACGCCGCCCGGCTCCACTTCGAGATAGGCGCCGGTGCCGCGGATGCCGATGGTGGCGACGGCGGCCTTGATGGTCACCGGCTTCTTCGAGAACACCGAGAGCACGCGCCCCCCGGCGACCAGCATGTCGGTCAGCGTGTTGTCGCGGCCCCTCACCTCGATGATGGTCTTCGGATGCAGCAGGAAGGCGTCGCCCTTCATCACCACGACCGCCTTCCCCGCGGCGCCGGTCTCGATGCGGTCGCCCATCTTGACCGGCGTGCCCACCTTCGCGGGCTGGCCGTTCACCGTGGCGGTGCCATCGAGGCGCGCAATGCCGGTGCCGCCCGGGATATCGCCCGCGGCAAGCGCGCGCGACATGAATCCGGACAGACCCGCCGCGCCCAGCGCTCCGCTCGCCGCGAGCGCGCGCAGCAGCTGGCGGCGTTTCTGGTTCTCGTCATGCATGTCATGCCCTCCGGAAGTAGATGTCCCAGACCCCGTGCCCCAGCCCTACTCCGCGGCGCTCGAACTTGGTCTCGGGCCGCGATTCGGGCCGCGGCGCGAAGTCCGCGGCGGTGTTCGCCAGCCCCGGCGTAGCGCAGAGTACCTGCAGAATGTGCTCGGCGTATTCCTGCCAGTCGGTGGCGACGTGCAGATACCCGCCGGACGCGAGGCGGCTCGCCAGCAGCGCCACGAACTCCGGCTGCAGCAGGCGGCGCTTGTGGTGGCGCTTCTTCGGCCAGGGATCCGGGAAGAAGACGTGCACACCCGCGAGCGATTCCCTGGGCACCATCTCGCGCATCACTTCCACCGCGTCGTGCTGGACGATGCGCACGTTGGTGAGCCCCTGCTCCGCAATCTGCTTGAGCAGGCTCCCGACCCCGGGCGTGTGCACCTCGATGGCAAGGTAGCCGGTATCCGGATGCTCGGAGGCGATGCGCGCGGTGGTCTCGCCCATGCCGGAGCCGATCTCGACGATTACGGGCACCTTGGCGCCGAAAAGCGCGTCCAAATCCAGTGGTGCCGGAGCATAGGGCACGCCGAACCGGGGCAACTGCTCTTCGTAGGCGCGCTGCTGGCCGCGGGAGAAGCGGCCCTGGCGAAGGACGTAGCTGCGAATAGGCGGGTGTGTCATCGGCGCAACAAATTATACGGGGCGGGGATTCATTGACACCCCGGTTGTCGACGCCTAAATTGCCTGGACAAGGAGCGGGAAGAACAATGAAACGGTTTCTGGCGCTCGGATTGATGTCGCTGCCGCTGGCCTGCCCGGCCGCCGGCGATTATCTGGGCAGCCTGCGGGTGCCCCAGTCGAGCCTCAACCCGACCGGCCTCTATTCCTTCGCGACGGGCCCCTCCAACCCCGCCACCCTGGCGCCTGACGGCTACCGCCTGAAGCTGGGCTACAAGGCCACGCGCTACCTGTCGGTGGAGGGCGAATTCTCGGATTTCACCCGTCCCGCGGACGTATTCGCGAACCCGGCCAACCTGGCGTCGGCTTTCCGCAGCACCGGTTTCGGCGTCGATACCGTGGCCACCCTTCCCCTCTGGCGCTTCTCGTTCTACGGCCGCATGGGCGCTTATCACGGC
Organism: Usitatibacter sp.; assembly: GCA_046590805.1. Lineage (GTDB taxonomy): Bacteria > Pseudomonadota > Gammaproteobacteria > Burkholderiales > Usitatibacteraceae > Usitatibacter. The sequence continues at coordinate 8,620 of JBKJTM010000505.1, read as the reverse complement.
GACCGGAACGGGTTCAACACGTATTCCACCGCGCTCCTGGGCGACCATGCGGCAAGGAACACGCGCTGGCGCTATGGGCTGGGCGTTCGCTACGACTTCACCAAGGCGCTCGGCGTCCGTGCCGAGCTCGAGCGCTATTCCCTCGGGTTGGGATCGCCCTTCGCGGGCGATGTCGATGCCGACCAGGTCACCGTCGGCCTTTCCTGGCGTTTCTAGGGGGTCTGACCCCGGTTTTCGATCAGGCCTTGCGCGGGTGAACTCGGGCTCGCCTCGTAGGGCTTCTTCGGCATCCGCCCGGCGAGGAACGCCTCGCGCCCCGCCTCCACCGCCAGCTTCATCGCGCGTGCCATGCCGACCGGGTCGCGCGCCTTGGCGATGGCGGTGTTCATGAGGACGCCGTCGCAACCGAGCTCCATCGCCACCGCGGCATCGGAGGCGGTGCCGATGCCCGCATCGACCAGCACCGGCACCTTCACGCGGTCGATGATGATCTGCAGGTTCCAGGGATTGATGATCCCCATCCCCGAGCCGATGAGGGAGGCGAGCGGCATCACCGCGACGCAGCCCAGCTCCTCGAGCTGTTTCGCCAGGATCGGGTCGTCGCTGCAGTACGCCATCACCTCGAAGCCCTCGGCCACCAGCGTCTTCGCCGCGGTGAGCGTCTCAGGCATGTTCGGATAGAGCGATTGCGCGTCGCCGAGCACCTCGAGCTTGACCAGCGCATGGCCGTCGAGGAGCTCGCGCGCGAGGCGCAGCGTGCGCACCGCGTCCTGCGCGGTGTAGCAGCCGGCCGTGTTGGGCAGGATCGTGAAGCGCGCGGTGGGGAGCACATCGAGCAGGTTCGCTTCACCCGCGTTCTGGCCGATATTGGTGCGGCGGATGGCGACGGTGACGATCTCCGCGCCGCTCGCCTCGATGGCGCGGCGCGTCTCGTCGAAGTCGCGGTACTTGCCGGTGCCGACGAGCAGGCGCGAGGCATAGGCCTTGCCGGCGATCACCAGCTTGCCGGCGTCCGCCGCCGAAACGACCTTCGCGTTGGCGGCCACGGTCAGCCGCCCCCCACGGCGATCACGACCTCGATGCGATCGCCATCGGAGAGGTGGGATTCGGCAAAGCGGCTGCGCGGCACGATCTCGCCGTTGCGCTCGATGGCAAGGCGCTTGCCCTCGAGCGCGAGCTCGCCCAGCAACTGCGCGAAGGTGAGGGCCGCCGGGAACTCGCGCGGCTTTCCGTTGAGGCTGACGCGGATCATCGCTTCATTTTACCGCGTGCCGTCGTCCCGGCGGAGGCCGGGACCCAATCATTGGACCCCGGCCTGCGCCGGGGTGACGAACACACCCGGCCTGCGCCGGGGTGACATCTACATCTGCTTGAAAAGGTGCGAGTAGGCCCGGCTCACGGGAAGCTCCGTGCTCCCGTCCCTCAGGCGCACGAAGACGCGTCCGCCCAGGTCGCGCCGGGTGGACGCGACCTCGTTCATGTTGACCAGCGTGCCGCGGTGGATCTGCCAGAAGATGTCGGCATCCAGCTGACTGGTGAGCTCCGCAAGCGGCGTGCGGATGAGCGATTCGCCAGCGCGCGTGATGACGCAGGTGTACTTGTCGGCCGCCTGGAAGTAGAGCACGTCGTCGACCGCGATCTGCTGCACCTCCTCGCCCTTGAGCGCGCGGATCCAGCGCAGCTTGCCGGCGGCGGCACCGGGAATCGCGCGCGCGATCTGCGCCAGCATCTCGGTGAGCTGCGGCGGGCTGTCGGCGTCGCGCAGCTTCCTGCGCAGCCGCTCGACGCATTTCGCGAGACGCTCCTCGGTCACCGGCTTGAGAAGATAGTCGACCGCATCGCGATCGAAAGCCTCGACGGCGTATTGGTCGTAAGCGGTGACGAACACCACGTGCGTCTTCGCCTCGATCCGCCCGGCGAGCTCGAGGCCCGTGAGACCCGGCATGCGGATGTCGAGGAACGCGACCTCGGGCGCCTCGTCGTCGATGGCGCGCAACGCCTCGAGCCCGTTGGCGGCGATCGGCAGCATCTCGACCTCGGGCCAGAGCTTCGAGAGCATCGTCTTCAGATGCTCGGCCAAGTTCAACTCGTCGTCGGCGATCAGGGCGCGCACCTTCATGCCGGAAGCCTCATCGTGACCACCGTCCCCGAGGGAGCGTTGTCACCGACCGTGAGCGACGCCGCCTCGCCGTGCAGCAGCCGCAAGCGGTCGCGCACGTTGGTGAGCCCGAGGCCGCCGCGCGTGGTGGGGGCGAAGCCGACGCCGGTGTCGCGCACCTCGATCACCAGCGACGCTCCCTCGCGGCGCGCAGCCAACGTCACCTCGCCGCCGTCGACCTTGGGCTCGAGCCCGTGGTGGATGGCGTTCTCGACCACCGGCTGCAGCAGCATCGGCGGCATCTCGAAGGCTGCGAGCTCCGCCGGAAAGTCCACGCGGTAGCGCAGCCGCTCGCCCATCCGCACCTGCAGCACATCCAGGAATGCGCCGATCAGCACGCCCTCGGCGCCGAGGGTGGTCTTTTCCATGCGGGTTGCCGCGAGCGAGGAACGCAGGAAGCGGTTGAAGCTTTCCAGCATCCGCTTCGCCTTGGCGGGATCGGGGTCCACGAGGCTCGTCACGTTGGCGAGCGTATTGAAGAGGAAGTGCGGCTCGATCTGCGCCTGCAGCGCGCGCAGGTTGGCAAGGGCCGCCTCGCGCTCGATGCGTACGCCCTTCTCGCGCTCGCGGGCGAGGGCCACGTCCGCGACCGCGGAGCGCTCGCGCCAGAAGAAGATCACGCTCAGCACCAGCGAGATCACCACGCTCACGACGAGCATCGGCAGGATCGCGTTCAGGGTGAAGAATGGACTGCGAAAGCTCACGTCGATGAACAGCGACGAGATGAGAAAGCCCGTGAACACCCCGAGCATCGGCACCGTCGAGTAGTACACGACCGTGGCGACGTAGCCCTTGCGGCGCGCGGCGGCGTCGAATCCCGCCATGTTCCCCGCCGAGAAAAGGAAATGGATCGTGTAGCCGATCACGTTGGAGATGAGGAAGATGATCCTGAAGGTGTGCAACGAGGCAAGCCGCCCCGTGGTCACGGCCGTCATCAGGTAGAAAAAGAGCGCGAAGAGCGCATTCCAGATGAACGTGTAGGCGAGGTCCCGGGGGAAGGTGCGCGGGATGCGCCGGAATAAAGGAATTGCCTCGAGCGGGTGGAAGTGCTCGCGCTCGGCGCGGGGGGAGGTTTGGGCGTGCATTTTCAGGCCGGGATCGAGAACGGGTGCGATGCCGGGCAGACTACCGGATTGCCGCCAGCACCCGGGCGCACCCTGCGACGAACCGCCGCGGCAGCGGGTAAAATGCCCTGCGAAACGCGGGTGTAGCTCAATGTCGCGCTTCATGACCGACTGCGTATTCAGCCACGCAGCCAAATGCGCCACAGGAACCGCGACGGCCATTGGCAATCTGGAACGTTGCGGTAAAAATTGATGGCGAAAAGATGACCGTTGCGCCCCCGTCATGACAAGCACCGGAGGTATGCGTGATCCCCAGAAGATTCGCTGTGACGGCCATTCTCGTGTTCGGCATTTTCACTGCTCCGCTCGACGGCGCCGCGCAGTCCGCCGGGAGAGTTCCTCGGATTGGACTCATTGGGGATCAATCGCCTGACGAGCCCCGCATCGCCGGATTCCACCAGGGGCTGCGCGATCTTGGCTACGTGGAGGGCCGCAACATTCTCATCGAGCATCGGTTTGCACATGGGAAGGCCGACCGGTTTCCGGAGCTCGTGTCCGAGCTCATCCGCTTGAAGGTGGATGTACTCGTGGTTGGCGGGGGCCAAGCCGCGCTGGAGGCGAAGGCGCAAACGAAGACGGTGCCGATAGTGTTCGCCAATGCGCCGGATCCGACTGGTACTGGCCTGGTGACCAGCCTCGCGCGCCCTGGAGGGAACATGACGGGCCTGTCGATACTCCTTCCCGAGCTGACCGGCAAGCAACTCGAGCTGCTCAAAGCCGTAGTGCCGGGGCTCTCCCGAGTCGGGGTGTTGCACAACCCGGAGAACCCGAGCGCGAAACGCCCCGTGAGCGAGGCGATCGACGCGTCGAAGGCCCTGGGACTGGAGCTGAAGGTGGTGGAGGTCCGCCAGCCGAGCGAGTTGCCGGGCGCATTTGCGGCGCTGGTGGCATGGCGGGCGGGTGGCGTCCTTGCCGTCTCCGACCCCATGTTGGGAAGCGAACTGGCGCAGATCTCCCGCCTTGCAGCCGCGAATCGCTTGCCGGCGATCTACAACCGCAGGGAATTTGCCGTGGCGGGAGGGCTATTGACGTACGGGCCGAACTTCACCGATAACCATCGGCGCGCCGCAGGCTATGTCGACAGGATTCTCAAGGGCGCAAAGCCTGCCGAGCTTCCCGTGGAGCAACCGACGCAGTTCGATCGGGTCATCAACCGCAGGACCGCGAAGTCGCTCGACCTCACCATCCCGGCATCGGTTCTGGGCGCGGCGAGCGAGGTTATCGATTGAGGACTCTCTGCGCAGGGCGCCATTGGCGGGCTGCAGGGTAAAATACTCCCGGGAAATGCGGGTGTAGCTCAATGGCAGAGCAGAAGCTTCCCAAGCTTACGACGAGGGTTCGATTCCCTTCACCCGCTCCAGTCCGATCTGACCAATCCTCGCAACGCTTGCCACGCCGCACGGTCCAAGTCCATTGCGTGCGAAACCCAATGGAGGCAGCGATGGCGAACGGACTCGTGTATCTCGGACTCGGCGCGGCGATCATGTACCTCACCGATCCTCAAGGTGGCCGCAAGCGGCGCGCCGACCTGAAGGGCCAATTCGACGCGACGGTGCGCAAGATCGAGCATGGCCGCGACGTCGTGGTGCGTGATGCGGCAAACCGTACTCATGGATTGCTCCTCGAAACGCGCCACGCGCTCGAGGCGCGCAGGAACGGTGGCGCCGTCACCCTGCACGGGCCTACGTTCGGCCAGGTGGTGAACGACGCGTTTGCGTCGTGGAGCCGCGACAGCTGGTCGCCGTCGCAGCGCGCCCTCGGAGGCGCCTGCGGCATGGCCATGTCGACGTTCGGCTACTTCCGCGGCGGCATCAGGGGCCTCGCCCTGTGCACGCTCGGGGGCGCCCTCCTCGCCCGGGCAACCGCCAACCAGAACCTCGGCGACCTGATGAAGGGCAAGGGGATCTACATCGAGAAGACGTTCCACATCGAGGCCCCGGTGGAGCACGTATTCGCGTACTGGCGCAACCTGGAGAACTTCCCGCAGTGGATGTCCCACGTGCGCGAGATCCGCTACGTGGGCGGCGATCGCTTCCACTGGGTCGTCGATGGCCCGGCGGGAATACCGGTCGAGTGGGACTCGGAGCTGCTGAACGTGAGCGAGAACCGCGAGATGACCTGGCGCTCGGTCGAGGGCTCCGACGTCGACCACACCGGGCGGGTGCGCTTCGAGCCCGATGGCGCGGGCGCGCGCGTGCACGTGCAGCTCAAGTACGCGCCGCCCGGCGGCGTGATCGGGCACGCGGTGGCCAAGGCCTTCGGCGTGGACCCGAAGAGCGAGATGGATTCGGACCTGCTGCGCCTGAAGTCGGTGATCGAGACCGGGCAAGTCCCGCGCGACGCCGCCGCGATTCGCCGCCTCGACGAGCCGCCCACCCTCTCGCACCACTGACCGGCACGGTTACACTCGGAGGTCGGGGCGAAGCGTCCCGCCTCGACTTCCGAGATGCCTCCCGCGCGCCCTCATGCCTTTCCCACCCGCATCGTTCGCTGGCAGCGCAGCAATGGCCGTCATGGGCTGCCGTGGCAGGGCACGCGCGACGCGTACCGCATCTGGCTCTCGGAGGTCATGCTGCAGCAGACGCAGGTCGCGACCGTGCTGCCGTTTTACGAGCGCTTCGTCGCGCGCTTTCCCACCGTCGCCTCGCTCGCGGCGGCGGACATCGACGAGGTGCTCGCGCTGTGGAGCGGTCTCGGCTACTACGCACGCGGCCGAAACCTCCATGCAGCTTCGCGCAAGGTGATGGAGCAGTTCGGCGGCGTGTTCCCATCGCGCTTCGATGACCTGGTGGCCCTTCCGGGGATCGGTCGCTCCACGGCGGGCGCGATTGCCGCGTTCGCAGGCGGCGAACGGCGCGCGATCCTCGACGGCAACGTTCGCCGTGTGCTTGCGCGCCATGCCGGAATTCCGGGAGACCCCGCGAGTGCCGCGACCTTGTGCGCACTCTGGAAGGAAGCGCAGGCGCGCCTGCCGCGCCGTGGCATCGAGGCATACACGCAGGGGATGATGGATCTCGGCGCGGAGATCTGCTCGATACGCAAGCCCGCATGCCTACTCTGCCCGGTATCGGCCGACTGCGTGGCGCTGCGCGAAGACCGCATCGACGAGCTGCCCGCCAAGCGCGCGCGCAAGGCGGCGGTGCATCGCAAGATCGCGATGCTGGTGGTGCTCTCCCGCGGCGAGGTGCTGCTCGAGAAGCGCGCGCCCACCGGCATCTGGGGCGGCCTCTGGTCGCTTCCGGAGGTCCAGCCGAACGCGGACCCGGCGGCGGCGCTGCGCGAGGGCTACGGCATCGAGGCGGCGAGCGTCGAGGCGATGGAGCCTTTCCAGCACGCGTTCACGCACTTCACGCTCGAGGTATCACCGTGGCGCATCCAGGCGCGCCGCGCGCCCGCGATTGCCGCGGAGAAGCGAGCGACTTGGCTTGCGCTGGACGACCTGGCGGGATGCGCCCTGCCCTCCCCGGTGAGGAAGCTCCTCGCGCGCGCCTAGACGAGCTTCTGCTGCCTGAGGAAGCGGTGCAGGATCGCGATGCGCAGTGTTGTGTCGGTGACCTCCAGCAGCTTCTGCTTCACGTCGTTCCTGAGCGGCAGGATCTCCGCCAGTCGGAAGCTCACCCAGGTGGCGTCGTCGAACCTGAGAGGCGAAGCGAAGCGCTGCTCGCCGATTCCAGCGATCACCTTGCGCAGGAAGCCCACGCTCTCGTCCAGCCCCTGCATGCCCTCGGCGACAGCCTCGGCGCCGTGCTCCTCGACCTCCGCCACGATCAGGCCCGCGCGGGTGACCTCGGAGGTGACGATGCTGATGCGCTCGATGCCTTCCGCGGTCACCTTGAGGATGCCGAGCTCTTCCATGTCGCAATCGGCAATGCGGGCGAGGCAGCCGATGGGCTCGGGCACCGCGGGTGCCCCAACCTCGGACCCCTCCTTGATGAGGCACACCGCGAAAGGCGAGCCAAGCTTCAGGCATTCCTTCGCCATGTCCATGTAGCGGACCTCGAAGATCCTGAGCGGCAGCAGCGAGCCGGGGAAGAGGACTGCCTGCAGCGGGAAGACCGGCACCGTCTCGCGCTTGCGTCCCGCAGCGAAGAGGTTGCCGAGCAGCACGCCCTACGCCTTGGTGTCGCGGTGGCGGACGACGACGGGGTACTCCGAGGCGAAGCGCTGCGCCAGCTGGTTGGCGATGTAGATCGAGCGGTGGCCCCCGCCGGTGCAGCCGATGGCGACGGTGATCGAGGCGCGCTGGTCGAGGAGGAACGCGGGCAGCCAGCGCTGCAGGAAGCGCTGGATATCCTCCACCAGCAGCCCCGCCTGGGTCTCGCGCTCGAGGAAGTCGATCACGGGCACATCGTTGCCGGTGAGCATCCGCAACTGCGGATCGTAGTGCGGGTTGGGCAGCACGCAGCGCGCGTCGAAGACGTAGTCGGCGTCGAGCGGCACGCCGCCCTTGTAGCCGAAGGTCTCGAAGATCAGCGTCACCGTCGAGCGATCGGTGACCACCAGGTCCTGGATCCAGCCGCGCAGCTGGTTCGGCGTGAGCATGCTGGTGTCGATGCGCTGCCCGATCTCGGCGAGCCAGGCGAGCACCCGGCGCTCCTCGGCGATGGCTTCCTCCACCGTGCGGTCCCCGCCCGCAAGCGGATGCGGCCGGCGCGTTTCAGAAAAGCGGCGCACCAGGCTCTGGTCGTTGCAGTCGAGGAAGATCACGCGTACATCGGTGCCGCGCCCGCGCTCGCGATCGACGATTCCGGGGAGCTGCCCCAGGCTCTCGCGGCTGCGCGCGTCGGCGCTGATCGCGACCTTGGCCTCGTTCCTCTGCGAGGCGTAGTCGGCGAGCGGGCCGATCAGCTCCGCGGGCAGGTTGTCGACGCAGAAGTAGCCGGCGTCCTCTAGCGCCTTCAGCGCCACGCTCTTGCCGGAGCCCGACACGCCCGACAGGATCACCAGCTGCATCAGAGCGCCGCCTCGTCGCGGCCCTGCGCCTCCATGCGCATCGCCGCCTCCTGGCGCGCGATGAATTCACGCGTGGAGTCGATGCCGCGCGTGATGAGGATGTGGTTGCGCACCGCGGCCTCGACCAGCACCGCGAGGTTGCGCCCCGGCGCCACCGCGAGCGTGACGGTGGGAATCTCGACCCCGAGGATGTCCTGGGTGCCCGAGCGGGTGGCAAGGCGGTCGCGGGTGTGCTCGATACCGCCCACCGGCATGTCCAGGTGCACCATGAGGCGCAGCACCTTGCGCGGGCGCACCGCCGTCTCGCCGAAGATCGAGCGGATGTTGAGCACGCCCAGCCCGCGCACCTCGAGGAAGTCGCGCAACAGCGGCGGGCAGCGGCCCT
>JBKJTM010000248.1:0-23315 GCA_046590805.1 Usitatibacter sp. | reverse complement strand
TCGATATCGTCGCGTCACTCCCCTGCTACACCGCCGAGCTGGTCGACAGCCAGCGCGGCAAGGGCGTCTACGAGCTCTCGATCGCCGCGATCCGCAAGCTGAACGGGCTCGGCTACGGCACCCCGGGAAGCGGGCTCACGCTCGACCTGGTCTACAACCCGCAGGGCGCGAGCCTGCCGCCCCCCCAGGCGAAGCTCGAGGCGGACTACAAGCGCATCCTCGGCGAGCAGTTCGGCATCGTCTTCAACCGCCTCTATACCCTCGCCAACATGCCGATCCAGCGATTCGGCTCGACGCTGGTGTCGAAAGGGCAGTTCAACGCGTACATGCAACTGCTGCGCGACGCGCATCGCGACGAGAACCTGGACGGCGTGATGTGCCGCTCGCTGGTCTCGATCGACTGGCGCGGCTATCTGTACGACTGCGACTTCAACCAGATGCTCGGCCTGCCGCTCGCGATCGCGGGCCGCTCGCGACCCCACATCGCCGACATGCTCGGCCGCCGCATCGAGGGAAATTCCATCGTCGTTCGCGACCATTGCTACGGATGCACCGCCGGGCAGGGATCGAGCTGCGGCGGAGCGCTCGCGTGATGGCCGCGTCGTTCGCGCGCGCGCCGGATCCCGAGATGCGGCCGGGACGCACCTGCCCGCTGTCTTACCGGTATTCCCCCCGCGCCTTCGACCGCCCGCCGCAGCTGGTGGCGGACACCCTCTATGTGGTCGGCGGCCTCTACGGGAACCTCGAGGCGCTCGACGCCATCCACGCGTTGATCGAGAAGGAGTCCGTGCCCGCGCAGCTGGTCTTCAACGGCGACTTCCACTGGTTCGACGTGCATGCGGAGGATTTCGCGCGCCTCGATGGCGAGGTCGCGCGCCATGTCACCATTCGCGGCAACGTCGAGACCGAGATCGCGCAGGACGAGAGCGATGCCGGCTGCGGCTGCGCCTATCCGGCGGACGTGAGCGACGGCGACGTGTCGCGCTCCAACGCGATTCTCGAGCGGCTGCGCGAGACCGCCCGTTCGGAGCCTCGCGCTCGCGAGCGGCTGGGGCGACTACCGATGCATCTCACCGCGCGCGTGGGCGACGCGCGCGTCGGCATCGTGCACGGCGACGCGGCGTCGCTGGCCGGCTGGGGGTTCGCGCACGACCGCCTCGAGGCGCCGGGCCACGCCCGCTGGGTCGAGGGCGCCTTCCGCGATGCACGCGTCGACGTCTTCGCGAGCACCCACACCTGCCTTCCCGCGATGCGCGCCTTCGGGGGCGGCATCGTCGCCAACAACGGCGCGGCGGGCATGCCCAACTTCGCGGGCACGCGCTTCGGGCTGGTGACGCGAATCTCGGTCGCGCCGCTCGGCGGGTCGCGGTGCGTCTTCTCCGCGCGCCACGCCGGCGCATGGATCGAGGCCGTGCGGGTCGACTACGACCACGCCCGCTGGCTGCGCCGTTTCGAGCGCGACTGGCCCGCCGGCAGCCCCGCCCACCGCTCGTATTTCCGCCGCATCGTCGAGGGGCCGCGCTTCGCGCCGCCCGCGGAAGCCGGCGCGGCATAAGCAAGCCGCGCTCGCGGTCCGACTACTCGCGCTCGTTTCCCGGGAGAGCCCCATGAGCAAAGGCAAACTGCTCGTTGCCGTCGCCATCGCCGCGCTGATCGCGGCGTTCTTCGTGCTCGACCTGCGCCAATACCTGTCGGTGGATTACTTCCGCGGGTTGTTCGCGGACCATCCGCAGCGCACCGCGGTCATCTTCTTCCTGGTGTACGTCGCGGTAACGAGCCTGTCCCTGCCCGGGGCCGCAGTGCTCACGCTCGCCGCCGGAGCGATCTTCGGGCTGGGATGGGGCACCCTCATCGTGTCGTTCGCTTCCTCGATCGGCGCCACGGCGGCCTTCCTCGTCTCGCGCTTCGTGCTTCGCGACACGGTGCAGGCGAAGTTCGGCGACAAGCTGAAGCCGATCAACGAAGGCGTGGCGCGCGAGGGCGCGTTCTATCTTTTCGCGCTGCGGCTGGTGCCGGCATTCCCGTTCTTCGTGATCAACCTGGTGATGGGCCTCACGCCGCTCAAGACCTGGACCTTCTACTGGGTGAGCCAGCTGGGGATGCTCGCGGGAACGATCGTGTACGTCTACGCCGGCGCGCAGCTGGGCGAGTTCAAGCTCTCCTTCGGGCTCCTCGCCGCTTTCGTGCTGCTGGGGGTCTTCCCGCTGGTCGCGAAGAAGGTGATCGAGGGCCACAAGGCGCGCAAGGTCTACGCGAAGTGGCCGCGCCCGAAGAGCTATGAGTACAACCTGGTCGCGATCGGAGCTGGCTCAGCCGGCCTCGTCACCTCGTACATCGGCGCCGCGGTGAAGGCGCGCGTGGCGCTGGTCGAGCGCCACAGGATGGGTGGCGATTGCCTCAACACCGGCTGCGTGCCGTCGAAGGCGCTGATACGCACCGCCAAGCTCCTCTCCCATATGCGCCGCTCGAAGGAGTTCGGCGTGCGCGGTGCCACCGCCGACTTCGATTTCGCCGAGGCGATGGAGCGCGTGCAATCGGTGGTGCGCAGGATCGAACCGCACGATTCGGTGGAGCGATACTCTCGCCTCGGCGTCGAGTGCGTGCAGGGGAACGCGCGGATCACCTCACCGTGGACGGTGGAGGTGGAGCTGGCGGGCGGCGGCAGGAAAGTCCTCACGACCAAGAACATCGTGATCGCCACCGGCGGGCGGCCATTCATTCCACCCATTCCGGGCCTCGCCGAGGCCGGACCGCTCACCTCGGAAACCGTGTGGAACCTGCGCGAGCGGCCGGCGAGGCTAGTGGTCCTCGGCGGCGGCCCCATCGGCGCGGAGCTGGCGCAGTGCTTCGCGCGCCTCGGCTCGAAGGTGACGCAGATCGAGATGCTGCCGCGAATTCTCACGCGCGAGGACCCGGAAATATCGGAGATGGTCGCGCGCCGCTTCCGTGACGAGGGGATCGAGGTCCTCACAGGGCACAAGGCGACCGAGGTGCGGCGCGAAGGCGGCGAGACGATCGTGATGGTGGAGCACGAGGGCGCCAGCTCGCGCATCGCCTGCGACGCGATTCTCTGCGCGGTGGGCCGCGTGGCGAACGTGACCGGCGTCGGGCTGGAGGAGCTCGGCATCCCGACCACGAAGCAGAAGACGGTCGAAGTGAACGAGTACCTGCAGGCCCATTACCCGAACATCTACGCGTGCGGCGACGTGGCGGGACCGTACCAGTTCACCCACACGGCTTCGCACATGGCATGGTATTGCGCGGTGAACGCGCTCTTCGGCACGTTCCGCAGGTTCCGCGTCGACTACTCGGTGATCCCCTGGGCCACCTTCACCGAACCCGAGGTCGCGCGCGTGGGCCTGAACGAGCTGGAGGCGAAGGAGAAGAAAATTCCCTACGAGGTCTCGGTCTACGGGATTGACGACCTCGACCGCGCGATCGCCGATGGCGAGGCGCATGGCCTGGTGAAGGTGCTCACCGTTCCGGGCAAGGACCGGATCCTCGGCGCCACCATCGTCGGCGAGCACGCCGGCGACCTGCTCGCGGAGTTCGTGCTGGCGATGCGCCATGGCATCGGCCTGAACAAGGTGCTCGGCACCATCCACACCTATCCGACCCTCGCGGAAGCCAACAAGTACGTGGCCGGCGTCTGGAAGCGCTCGAAGGTGACCCAGGGGCAGATGGCGTTCGCGAAGAGCTACAACGAATGGATGCGCGGCGAGGCGGGATTTGGCGCCGTGCTCGGCAAGGTGTTCGCCCTCAGGGACAAGCGGCCGTATTACCAGCCGGCCGAGAGCCACGGAGACGATTGATGGTCCGGATCCTCGCCGCACTCCTCACGCTCGCGGTCGCGAGCTTCCCGGCGCTCGCCCTCGACCATTCCCACCAGCCGTGGGAGGCGCTGCTGAAGAAGCACGTGCGCCTCGCCTCCAACGGCAACGCCTCGCAGGTCTCCTACGCGGGCATGGCGCGGGACCGCGGGCAGCTTGCGGCGGTTATGGACGAGTACCAGAAGGTCACCAAGGCCGAGTTCGACGCCTGGACCAAGCCCAGGCAGCAGGCCTTCCTGATCAACTTCTACAACGCGGCCACCGTCGAGAAGATCCTCAAGCGCTACCCGGACCTCAAGTCGATCCGCGACTTCGGCACGGTTTTCGGCAATCCGTGGAAGGACAAGTTCTTCACGCTCTTCGGCCAGCCCGCCTTCCTCGACCAGGTCGAGCACGAGATCCTGCGCCGCGAGGGCGTCTACGACGACCCGCGCGTGCACGTGGCGGTGGTCTGCGCCTCCATCGGTTGCCCGATGCTGAGGAACGAAGCCTTCGTCGCCGAGAAGCTCGAGTCGCAGCTCGAGGACGCCATGCGCCGCTTCCTCTCGGATCGCTCGCGCAACCGCTACAACGCAGAGACGCGCAGGCTCGAGGTCTCCAGGATCTTCGACTGGTACGGGAAGGACTTCGAGAAGGGCCACAAGGGATTCTCGTCGCTGAAGGGCGCCCTGGCGCGCTATGCCGACCCGCTGGCGGACAGGCCCGAGGATCGCGCTGCGGTGCGCGAGCAGAGGGTCGAGGTGCAATTCCTCGACTACGACTGGGCACTGAACGACGCCAGGCCCTGACGGCCCGGGCCTTACAATCGCACCATGTCCCCGCTTTCCATCATCGTCCCGGTCCTCGACGAGGCCGAGGGCATTGCCGCGACGCTTGCGGTGCTCGCGCCAGCGCGCGCGCGCGGCGTGGAGGTCGTCGTTGTGGACGGCGGCAGTCGCGACGCCACGCGGAGGCTCGCCGCGTCCCTCGCGGACCGCGTGATCGAGGCGCCGCGGGGCCGCGCTTCGCAGATGAATGCGGGCGCGCGCACGAGCCGCGGCGAGGTCCTCCTCTTCCTGCACGCCGATACGACGCTCCCGGAGGATGCCGACCAGCTCGCCTGCGCGGGGCTCGAGCGCTCGGCGCGGCAATGGGGCCGCTTCGACGTGGCGATCGCCGGGGCCGACCCGCTGCTCGCGATGGTCGCGCTCTTCATGAATGCGCGCTCATGCATCACCGGCGTGGCGACCGGAGACCAGGCGATCTTCGTTCGCCGCGAGGCGTTCGAGCGCGTGGGCGGATTTCCCGAGATTCCGCTGATGGAGGACGTTGCGATCTCGAAACGCCTGCGCGCCCTGTCCCGCCCGCTCTGCCTGCGCGAGCGCGTGCTCACCTCCGCCCGGCGCTGGGAGCGGGGCGGGACGCTGCGCACCATCTTTCTCATGTGGCGCCTGAGGCTCGCCTATGCCTTTGGCGCGGATCCCCACCGCCTTGCACGCCGCTATGACGTCGAGCGCACGTCGGGCTGAGCATGCCGGCGTGGCGGTGTTCGCCAAGGCGCCGGTGCCTGGAAGCGTGAAGACGCGGCTCGCGGGCCTGCTGGGCGAGGAGGGCGCGGCGGGATTGCACGCGGAGCTGGTTCGCCGTGCGCTCGCCACCGCGGTCGCCTCGGGCGTGGGCGAGGTCGAGCTCTGGTGCGCGCCCGACGAGCGCCACGAGTTCTTCGCCCGGTGCGCGACGGACTTCGGCGCGCGCCTGCGCGCGCAGCGCGGCCCCGACCTCGGCAGACGGATGGCCGCGGCGTTCGATGACGCGTTCGAGCGCGGACGATCGCTCGTTCTCATCGGCTCCGATTGCCCGGCCCTCCAGCCTGCCGATCTTGCTTGCGCCGCCGCGGCACTTGCGCGCCATGACGTCGCGATCGGTCCCGCCGAGGACGGCGGCTACGTGCTGATCGCGATGGTGCGCGCGGTGCCCGCGATCTTCGAGGGTGTCGCGTGGGGAACGCCCGCGGTGATGCGCGAGACCCGCGAACGCCTCGCCGCGGCGGGCGTGAGGTGGAAAGAGCTCGCGAGCTCGTGGGACGTGGATCGTCCCGAGGACTACGCTCGCCTGCAGCGCGAGGGGCTGCTGCAGGAGGAGCTCCCGTGAGGCGCGCGGCCGCAGCCATCGCTGCGGGCATGGCACCCGTGGTGCTCGCGGCCAGCGCCGCAATCACGCCCTTTTCGACCGTCCCCGCGGGCGCCAGCTTGCCGCCGGGATGGGAGCTGGTCACGCTGCCCCGTCTCGCGCCACCGCAAGTCGCGATGGTCGAGGATGGCGGCGCCACGGCGCTGCGGGTGCGCGCGGAGAATGCGGCCGGATCGGTGGCGTACCGACTCTCGGCCGACGCGACGCGCACGCCGATCCTGTCGTGGCGCTGGAAAGTCGATCGCGTGCTCGCGAAGGCCGACCTCGCTCGCAAGGATGGCGACGACTATGCCGCGCGCGTCTACGTCACCTTCGATGCGCCGCCAGACAGCCTTTCCCTCGCGGAGCGCGCGCGCATGAAGCTCGCGAAGCTCCTTTATGGAGCGGACCTGCCGGCGGCCGCGCTCTGCTACGTCTGGGACAACACCCACGCGCCCGGCACGACGGCGTGGAATACCCATTCCTCGCGGGTACGCATGATCGTGCTGCGCAGCGGCGGCGCCCAGGCGGGGCAGTGGATGCCGGAGTCGCGCGATGTCGCGGCCGATTATCGCGCTGCGTTCGGGTCCGGCGCGCCGGTGCCGCCGATCTCGGGCGTCGCCGCGTCCGCCGATACCGACCAGACCGGCGAGAGCGTCACCGCCTGGTTCGGCGATTTCCGCCTCGAGGCGCTTCCTTGAAGCGCCTGGTCCTCCTTGGCGGCGGCCACGCCCATGTCGAGGTGCTGCGCACGCTCGCGATGATGCAGCGGCCGCGCTGGGAGGTGACGCTGGTCTCGCCCACGCCGTATCTCACCTACTCGGGGATGATCCCGGGGCACTTCGCCGGCCACTACGAGCTCGACGACTGCACCGTGAACCTGCGCGCGTTGTGCGAGCGGGCACAGGCGAACCTGCTGCTCACTTCGGCCACGCTGGTGAGCCCGGGCGCGAACGAAGTCATCTGCTCCAACGCGACCGTGCTGCCGTACGAGGTGCTGTCGGTGAATGTCGGCGCCGCCTCCAACCCGGGCGGCGCGCAGGGTGTCGAGAAGTACGCCTTCCCGCTGCGGCCGCTGGAGAAGGCGATCAAGGCATGGAACGACGTGCTGGTGCGCGCGAGCGACGGGCGCATGGCCGCGGTGACCGTGGTGGGTGGCGGACCGGCGGCGATCGAGCTCGCGATGGCGATGAACCACCGTTTCCGCCGCGATCTCTACGAAGTGGCCTCGCACGTGCGCGTGCTCGGTGACGCGCCGGTGCTGGCGCCATCGCTCGCCCCTGGCGCGCGCGCGGCGCTGATGCGGCGCATGCAGCGGGCGGGCGTCGAGGCGCACGCCGAAAGCCTGGTGACCGAGGTGGGTCCGGGTTTCCTGCGCCTGAAGAGCGGCCTGGAGTTCGCCTCCGACGCGGTGTTCTGGGCGACCGGCGTGGTGGCGCCCGCGTGGCTGCGGCAATCGGGCTTCGCCACCGACGACCACGGGTTCTTGCTCACCAACGACTTGCTGCAGTCGCCGTCGCACCCCAACGTCTTCGGCGCCGGCGATTGCGTGAATGAGCTCGGCCACCCGCTGCCCAAGGCGGGAGTGTTCGCGGTGCGCGCGGGGCCGGTGCTCGCCGATAACCTGATGGCTGCGCTCGAGGGGCAGCCGCTGGCGCCCCACCTGCCGAAGCAACGCCACCTCGCGCTCATCTCCGCCGGCGAGAAGTACGCGGTCGCCGCGTGGGGCGGGCTGTCTGCCGGCGGCGCGTGGGCGTGGCGCTGGAAGGACCGGATCGACCGGCGCTTCATCGCGCGCTACCGGGATTTGCCGCCGCCGACCTAACTTCCCCCTAGGCCGCTTCGGCTTCCTCGGCGGGCTCCGCGCGCGGCAGGATGCGCACCACCTTCACCATGCGGTTCTGCACCTGCATGATCTCCACGCGGTGATCGCCCACCATCAGGGTGAGGCCGGGATCGGGGATGTCCTCGAGCTGCTCGAGCAGCAGGCCGTTGATGGTCTTCGGTCCGTCGAGCGGGAAGTTGAATCCCGCCTTGCGGTTCAGCACGCGAAGCGAGCTCGAGCCGTCGGCGATCACGCTGCCGTCGGGCTCCTTGTGGAAGAGCGAGGCGCTGCCGATCGCCTGGCTGGTGAACTCGCCCACGATCTCCTCCAGGATGTCCTTGAGGGTCACGAGGCCGAGGATCTCGCCGTACTCGTCGACCACCAGCGCCACGTGGCGCTGGTTGTCCTGGAAATTGGTGAGCTGGTCGAGGAGATGCGTGCCCTCGGGCACGAAGTAAGGCTCGCGCAGCACCGAGCGCAGGTCCTCGATGTCCAGCGGCTGGTCGCGGCGCATGGCGTTCATCACCTTGCGCACGTGCAGGATGCCAACCACGTTGTCCAGCCCGCCTTCGCAGGCCACGAGGCGCGTGTGGTGGGCCGTGGCGAGCGCGTCGTGGATGTCCTCGATATCGTCTTTCAGGTCGACATACTCGATCTGGCTCCTCGGCGTCATGGTGTCGTCGACCGTCATGTCCTCGAGCTCGAAGAGGTTGAGGAAGATCGACTGGTGCTTGGGCGGGATGAACCTTCCTCCCTCCAGCACCAGGGTGCGCAGCTCCCCCATCGACAGGTGCCCCTCGGACTCCTCCTTGGGCTTGATGAACATGAGCTTGAGCAACCCCTGCACGAACAGGTTCACGAACCAGACGACGGGATAGGCGATCCTCAGCAGCGGGGCCAGCACGTAGCTGGACGCGAGCGCGATCGTCTCCGGATAGGTCGCTCCGATGACCTTCGGCGTGATCTCGCTGAAGACGAGGATGAAGAAGGTGATGAGGCCGGTGGCGATCATCAGCGTGACCTCCCCCTCGCCAAAGAGGCGCACGCAGATCACCGTGGCGAGCACCGAGGAGGCGGAATTGATGAGGTTGTTGCCGAGGAGGATCACGCCCAGAAGGCGGTCGGTGCGGTCGAGGAGCGCCTGCGTGAGGCGCGCGCCGCGGTGGCCCTGCTTCACCAGGTGCTTCAGCCGATAGCGGTTCAACGCCATCATGCTGGTCTCCGACACGGAGAAGAACGCGGAGAAGAGGAGCAGGCCCGCGAGCGACCAGAAAAGCCAGCTTATCGGAATGCTGTCCATGCGCGGCCCTCGTCAGCCGCGCTTCAGGATCAGCTCGAGGACCACCTTGCTGCCGACGTAGGCGAACAGCAGCGCGGTGAATCCCGCCAGCGTCCAGTTGACCGCCGTGCGCCCGCGCCAGCCGCGGAAATGGTTCCCCGCGAGCAGCGCGCCGAAGATGAACCACGACAGGAAGGCGAACACCGCCTTGTGCGAGGTGACGGAGAACGGCCGGCCGAAGAGCTGCTCGGAGAAGAACATTCCGCTCACCAGCGTGAGGGTGAGGAGGATGAAGGCGGCGAGCAGGATGCGGAACAGGAGCGCCTCCATCTCCAGCAGCGGCGGCAGGCGCCGCAGGAACGGCGGCAGCACGCCGCGATGCAGCCACTTTTCCTCGGCCAGCATCACCAGGGCGTGCACCGTGGCCACGATGAAGAGGCTGTAGGCGAGCATCGCGATGGCGAAGTGCAGCGCGAAGAGCGGCGTGCCGCCGTAGGTGACCACGTGCCCGCTGGTGATCGCCATCTGCAGCAGCACCGCGGCGAGGGCGAGCGGCGACATCAGTCCCAGCATGCCGCGCAGGCCGTCGTAGGCGAGCCCCGCCACCCAGTAGATGAGCACCGTGAGCCACACCAGCATCGAGATCGCGTTGGCCACGCCGAGGTCGATTCCATCGGCGACCACCACCCGGCGGTAGAGGAGCATGGCGTGCAGGACGAGCGCCGCCGGCACCAGGAAGCTTTCCACCCGCACCTCGGCGCCCTCGGCGGGCGCGCCCACGGTGGCAGGGCGCGATGCGCGCCACGCCAGCCACGAGAGCGCGAGCCAGCACCCGGCGGTGCTAAAATACAAAGGCAAATCAGGCATTTCGGTGCCGCTTCTCGATCGACCCCGCCAGTTTACCAATTCCCCCCATGCTCGACGCCCTGACCGTACGCCTGTCCTCCGTCGTAAAGACCCTGCGGGGCCACTCGCGCCTCACCGAGGACAACGTCCAGGAGATGCTGCGCGAGGTGCGCCTCGCCCTTCTCGATGCCGATGCCGGCCTGCCGGTGGTCAAGGATTTCGTCGCGCGCGTGAAGGAGAAGGCGCTCGGCCAGGAAGTCGCCGGCAGCCTCACCCCGGGGCAGGCTCTGGTGGGCGTGGTGCACCAGGAGCTGGTCCAGCTGATGGGCGGCTCGAACGCCGCCCTCAACTTCGCCACCACGCCGCCGGCGGTGATCCTGCTCGCCGGATTGCAGGGCTCGGGCAAGACCACCAGCGCGGGCAAGCTCGCGCGGTTGCTGAAGGCGACCACCAAGAAGAAGGTCCTGCTGGTCTCCGCCGATGTCTATCGCCCGGCCGCGATCGAGCAGCTCGCGACCCTGGGCAAGGCACTCGAGGTCGAGGTCTTTCCGTCGGACCCGTCGCAGAAGCCGGTGGACATCGCTCGCGCCGCGGTCGACTACGCGAAACGCCATTACCACGACGTCCTGATCCTCGATACCGCGGGTCGCCTCGCCATCGACGAGGCGATGATGGAGGAGGTGAAGCAGCTGCACGCGGCGGTGAAGCCGATCGAGACGCTGTTCGTGGTCGATTCGATGCAGGGCCAGGACGCGGTGAATGTCGCTCGCGCCTTCAGCGAGGCGCTGCCGCTCACCGGCATCGTGCTCACCAAGCTCGATGGCGACGCGCGTGGCGGCGCGGCGCTCTCGGTGCGCCACGTGACCGGCAAGCCGATCAAGTTCGTCGGCGTCTCCGAGAAGATGGATGGCCTCGAGGCCTTCCACCCGGACCGCATGGCCTCCCGCATCCTCGGCATGGGCGACATCCTCTCGCTGGTGGAGGAGGCGCACGCCAAGGTCGACCAGAAGGAGGCGCAGAAGCTCGCCGACAAGTTCAAGAAGGGCCGCGACTTCGACCTCGAGGACTTCAAGTCGCAGCTGCAGCAGATGAAGAAGATGGGCGGCATGGCGAGCCTTGCCGACAAGCTGCCGGCGCAGTTGACGCAGATGGCGAGCCAGTCGCCGGAGCTGCAGGAGAAGGCGTTGCGCCGAACCGAAGGCATCATCAACTCGATGACCCCGGCCGAGCGCCGCAAGCCCGAGCTCCTCAAGGCGTCGCGCAAGCGGCGCATCGCCGCGGGGGCGGGCGTCCAGGTGCAGGAGGTGAACCGCCTGCTCGCGCAGTTCGAGCAGATGCAGAAGATGATGAAGATGATGCGCGGCGGCAACCTGCAGAAGATGATGCGCGGCATGAAGGGGATGATTCCGGGGGCGCGTCGCTGACCCCCGCGGGGCACGTGCCCCGGACCATTTTCCTGTTATAATCCAAGGCTTTCCGGTAGTCCCACCTGCAGCACGTTGCCCGTTATCAACGGGAAGGAGCCCAACAGTGGTCGTCATCAGAATGGCGCGTGGCGGAGCCAAGAACCGCCCTTTCTACAACGTCGTCGTCGCCGATTCGCGCATGCCGCGCGATGGCCGCTTCATCGAGAAGCTCGGCTACTACAACCCCAAGGCCTCCCAGGCCGAGCAGAAGTTCCGCATTGCGCTCGATCGCGTCGCCTATTGGGTGGACCAGGGCGCGCAGCCCTCGGACGCGGTGACGAAGCTGATCAAACGTGGCAAGAACCAAGCCGCCGGCAAACCCGAGAAGCCCGAGAAGCCGCCCAAGCCCAAGGCCGACAAAGCCGCCGAGTGACCTCGCCCCCTTCGAGGGGGACGAGTCGCAGCTGGTGGTGATGGGCCGGGTGGTCGCGGCGGTGGGCATCCAGGGCTGGGTAAAGCTGAAGAGCTTCACCGCGGAGCCCGGGGCCCTGGACGAATTCGCCGAGTGGGTGGTGCGCACGAGCGCGGGATGGCGTTACATGGCCCTCGAGGAGTTCGCGGTGCGCCCGAATGGCACCGCGGCCAAGCTCGCCGGGTGCGACGATCGCAGCGCGGCGGAGCGCCTCAAGGGCGCGGAGATCGCGGTCCCGCGGCAGGCGCTGGGCGAGCTGGAGCCAGGATTGCAGTTCCAGGTCGACCTGGTCGGGCTGGAAGTGGTTGACGAAGCGGGTGCCCGCCTCGGGGAAGTCGAAGGCTTCTTCGAGACCGGCCAGACCAGCGTCATGGTGATCAAGGGAGCGAGGGAGCGGCTGATCCCCTTCATCCCCGATTACGTGAAGGCGGTCGATCGCGAGGCCCGGCGCATCACGGTGGACTGGAAGGCGGATTACGACGCGTGAAGCGCTTCGACGTGATCACGATCTTTGCGCAGATGTTCGAGGCGCTCACGCGCCACGGCATCACCCGCCGCGCGCTGGAGGAAGGTCGTTTCGACCTGAAGACGTGGGATCCGCGCGATTTCACGACGGACAATTACCGCAGGGTCGACGACCGGCCCTACGGCGGCGGGCCCGGGATGGTGATGCTTCCCGATCCGCTGCAGGCGGCGATCGATGCCGCGCGCGCCGCACAGCGCGAGGCGGGCATCGAAAGGTCGCAGGTGGTGCTGATGTCGCCGCAAGGCGAGCAGTTGAACGAGGACCTGGTGCTGGAGTTGACGCAAGCGCCGGGGATCGTGCTGATCGCGGGACGCTACGAGGGGCTGGATGAGCGCCTGGTGGCGAGGAGCGTCGATCGCGAGGTCTCGATCGGCGACTACGTCACCTCCGGGGGCGAGCTGCCCGCGATGGTGCTGATGGATTGCATCGTGAGGCGGCTTCCGGGCAGCCTCAATCGAGCCGAGAGCGCGGAGCAGGATTCGTTCTCGGCCGGGCTTCTCGACTGGCCGCACTATACGCGGCCCGAGGAGTGGAACGGTGCGCGCGTGCCGGAGGTGCTGTTGTCGGGCAACCATGCGGCGATCGCGCGCTGGCGCCGAAAGCAGGCGCTGGGCAGGACGTGGGATCGCCGGCCCGACCTGGTCGACGAGAAGGCGCTGGCGAAGGAAGACAGGCAGTTGCTGGAGGAGTACCGCAGGGAGCAGCAGGCAGCACAGCAGCAACAATAGCTCTCCCTCTTCCTTCAGGCAGAGGGCGGGGTGAGGGCAACAACAAACCGCGTGCATCCGACGATGTCGGCTCTGCGCGAAAGGCCGGAAGGCCGGAACCGAAAGGGAAATATGAGATGGATCTGATCCGGAAACTCGAGCAGGAAGAGATCGCGCGGCTCGGCCGCAAGATCCCGGTATTCGCCCCGGGCGACACCGTCATCGTCAAGGTGACCGTGGTCGAAGGCGACAAAAAGCGAGAGCAGGCCTACGAGGGCGTCGTGATCGCCAAGCGCAACCGCGGGCTCAACTCCTCGTTCATCGTGCGCAAGATCTCCAGCGGCGAGGGCGTGGAGCGCACGTTCCAGACCTATGCCCCGTCGCTCGCCTCGATCGAGGTGAAGAGGAAGGGCGACGTCCGCCGCGCCAAGCTCTACTACCTGCGCGGCCTCACCGGCAAGAAGGCGCGCATCCGCGAGAAGCTGGCGAGCGCGGCCGACCGCGAGGTGCTGCCGCCGGTGGAGGAGACCGAAGCCGCGGCCGAAGAGAAGTAATCCAGGAAAGATTCGGCAAGAGCAAGAGAAAGGGGCGCCTCGGCGCCCCTTTTGTTGATTTGCTCTTCTTCAAGTCCGGCATTCAGGCCACGCTCGTCTGGCGCTCAAGCCATGACAGTTTTCGGCGCGTTACGTCATCGCGCCGAGAACGTGTCGCAGTCCTGCACGCGACCCGACTGCATCCCGCGCTTGAACCACTCGACGCGCTGCGCCGAAGTGCCGTGCGTGAACGATTCCGGCACCACCCGACCCTGGGTCTGCTTCTGCAGGCGATCGTCGCCGATCGCGGCCGCGGCCGTGAGGCCTTCCTCCAGGTCGCCCGGATCGAGCAGGTTGCGCGATCCGGCCTGCTTCGCCCAGATGCCGGCATAGCAGTCCGCCTGCAGCTCCACGCGAACCGAGTGCTGGTTGTACTGGGCCTTGGATACCCTCCCCTGCATCTGCTGAGACTTTTCCATCGTGCCCATCAGGTTCTGGATGTGATGGCCCACTTCATGGGCGATCACGTACGCCTGCGCGAAATCCCCCGGCGCCTTGAAGCGTTGCTGCAAATCACGATAGAAGGCGAGGTCGATGTAGACGCTTTCGTCACGTGGGCAGTAGAAGGGACCCATGGCCGTC
This sequence comes from Usitatibacter sp., assembly GCA_046590805.1. Classification (GTDB taxonomy): domain Bacteria; phylum Pseudomonadota; class Gammaproteobacteria; order Burkholderiales; family Usitatibacteraceae; genus Usitatibacter. The sequence continues at coordinate 9,101 of JBKJTM010000248.1, read as the reverse complement.
TGTCCGGTGCCGCAAGCCGACTGCACGGCGTTGTCGAAGATCACCAGCTTGGGCTCGCGATAAGTCGCACCCGATGCCTTGAAGATCGACTGCCACACGGCCTCGGTGCTGCCGAGCACCTTGGAGACGAACTCGCCCTGCGCGTCGGCCGGAGGGCCTTTCGGAGCCGCCCGTTCCTGCCGTGAGGAGGGCGCGACTTGTTCCGCGGTGTTCAGGACCACCGAAGGGTCCACGCCGAAGAACATGGCGATGAGCGCGATCACCACGCCGCCGATGCCCAGCCCGCCGCCAACGCCGATGCCGCGACGGTCCTCTACGTTGCTGCTGCCCTTTTGGCCTCCCAGCTGCATGGTCGTGTTCTCCGATTGTCCTACCCAGCAGACGGCCGAACGGGTTCAAAGTTCATCCCGGTGATCGGAACCGGCGGGGTCCTACAGCGCGAGCGCCATCCAGGCAGGAATCGAGGCCATTGAAAGGATCGTCCCGACCGTGATCTGCGTTGCCACGGCACGACCGTCCCCGGTCATGCGTACGGCGAGTATGTACGCATTGGTGGCGGTCGGCAGTGAGGCGCACAGGATGAGAACCTTGGCCTCCATCCCGGTGATGCCGAGCGTGCGTGCGAGAGCCCAGGCGATCGCGGGGACGACGGCGAGCTTCACGGCGAGCCACCACAGGTGCGCGCCGACCGGCCCCTGGCCGCGCTCGATCCGCATCGCAGCGCCCACCGAGAGCAGGCCCGCGGGAAGCGCCGTCTGGCCGAGGAGCGCGAGGGTCTGGTCGGCAAAACCGGGCAGCGGCGGCCCGGCCAGGTTCCACGCGAACCCCGCGAGGCTGGACACCACCAGCGGGTGCTGGGCGAGCTCGGTGAGAAACCCGCGCCGGCTATGGGAGGCGAGCACCGCTACGGCGCCGAAGTTGGCGAGCGGGATCATCACTCCCAGCAGCAATGCCGCGAGCGCCACGCCGTCGCCGCCGAAGAGGCTGCCGGCGACGGCGAGCCCGACATAGGTATTGAAGCGATAGCCGCACTGGGAGGCGGTCGCGTGCAGCTCGTGCTCGATGCGGAAGATCGGCCGCGCGAGCAGCGACAGCGCGAAGCCCGCGATGGTGAACGCGCACGCCGCGGCGATGAGCCAACCCGCCTGGGCGAAGTCGAGCTTCGCGGTGGCGAGCGAGCGGAAGAGGAGCGCCGGGAAGAGCACGTAGTACACCAGCTTCTCCACGCCCTCCCAGAACTCGCGGCCGTAGGCGAAGCGCCGCGCGAGCGCCAGACCCAGCAGGATCAGCACGAAGTTGGGAAGGATGAGGAGCGCGGCGTTCACGACGGCACACCCTTTCCCAGGGTGTTGTGGTAGTCGAGCCGCGCGGTGTTCACGCGCGAGATGCGCAGCTCCACGGGCCGGTCGCGGAAGGTGAGGGCCACGCGTCGGATCTCGAGCAGCGGCGCGCCGGGGGCGACGCGCAGCAGCGCTCCCAGCCCGTCGTCTGCGAGCATCGCGCGCAGGCGCTCGTCGGTGCGCAGCACGTTGATGCCGTAGCGGCTCTGGTAGAGGTGGTAGATGGTGTTGCCGCGCGCGAGGAAGATCTTTTCCGAGAGGCCCGGGAAGAGATCGTCCGAGAGCGTGATGTCGTCGACGATGCTCGGCTCGCCCTGCAGCGAAAGCAGGTTGCGGATGCGGATCACCTTGTCGTGCGCGGTGATGCCGAGCGCCAGCGCCTCGTCCCCGGTGGCGCGCGCGCGGCCGAACGCGAGGGTACGCACCTCCGGATACGACTTGGCGCCGTCGCGCCCGACCACGTGGAAGAAGTGGAAGAGGAGGCGCCCGCCGTCGTGCTCGGCGACAAAGGTGCCTTTGCCCTGGCGGCGAACCAGCGCGCGCTCGGCCACCAGGCCGTCCACGGCCTTCCTCACGGTGCCGATCGCCACGCCGAAGGCGCGGGCGAGGGCCGCTTCCGACGGGATCGGCGCGCCGGCGGGCCATTCGCCGGTAGAGATGCCCTCGGTGAGGCGAGCGCGCACTTCCAGGTAGAGCGTCATGCGGCGCACCCTATCATGCAACTCATATAGTTGACCCACGCCACCGCCCCCGCCTACGATTTCCGGCTCAGGCGGACAAACCAGCGGGAGCGCAGATGATCCATTTCGTGGTGCACGACGAGAACGACTCCGTCGGGGTGGTGGTGGTGGAGGGGGTGAAGGCCGGGCAGAAGCTCGCCGGCTGGATCATGGACCAGGACAAGGACCTCGCCATCGAGGCGAAGTCGGACATCCCCATCGGCCACAAGTTGGCCATCAAGGCGCTCGGCAAGGATGCGACCGTCATCAAGTACGGCGTCGACATCGGGCGGGTGGTGGCGGCGATCCAGGTGGGCGAGCACGCCCACGTCCACAACATCAAGACCAAACGGTGGTGAGAATGGAACTCGGCAAATCGACTTTCTGGGGCTACAAGCGGGAGAACGGCCGCGTCGGCGTGCGCAACCACGTGCTCATCCTGCCGGTGGACGACCTGTCCAACGCGGCGTGTGAAGCCGTCGCCCACAACATCAGGGGCGCGATGGCGATCCCGCACCCCTACGGGCGGCTGCAGTTCGGCGCCGACCTCGAGCTGCACTTCCGCACGCTGATCGGCACAGGCTCCAATCCGAACGTGGCGGCGGTGGTGGTGATCGGCATCGAGGATCAATGGACCAAGCGCGTGGTGGATGGCATCGCCGCGACCGGCAAGCCGGTGACCGGCTTCGGCATCGAGCAGCATGGCGATCACGACACCATCATGCGGGCCTCGAAGGTGGCCAAGCAGTACGTGCAGTCGGCGAGCGAGCTGCGCCGCGAGGAGCGCCCGCTGAAGGACCTTTGGGTGTCCACCAAGTGCGGCGAGTCGGACACGACTTCCGGTTGCGGCGCGAATCCCACCGTCGGCAATGCCTTCGACAAGCTCTACCCGCACGGGGTGACGCTGGTCTTCGGCGAGACCACCGAGTTGACCGGCGGCGAGCACCTGGTCGCGGCGCGCTGCCGCGACGACGAGGTGCGTGCCAAGTTCAAGAAGGTCTTCGACCAGTACCAGGAGATCATCAACCGCCACAAGACGAGCGATCTGTCGGACTCGCAGCCGACCAAGGGCAACATCGCCGGCGGCCTCACGACGATCGAGGAGAAGGCGCTCGGCAACATCCAGAAGATCGGCCGCAAGTGCGTGGTGGACGGCATCCTCGACAAGGCCGAGGCGCCCACCTTCCCGGGCCTGTGGTTCATGGACTCCTCGTCGGCCGCGGCCGAGATGGTGACGCTCTGCGCGGCGGCGGGGTACGTGGTGCACTTCTTTCCCACGGGGCAGGGCAACGTGATCGGCAACCCGATCCTTCCGGTGATCAAGCTCTGCGCCAACCCGCGCACCGTGCGGACCATGGGCGAGCACATCGACGTCGATGTGTCCGGGATGCTGAGGAAGGAGATGACTCCGGACCAGGCGGGCGATGCGCTGCTCGACTGCATGTTCCGCACCGCCAACGGCCGCCTCACCGCCGCCGAGGCCCTCGGCCATCGCGAATTCGTGCTCACGCGCCTCTACGAGAGCGCCTGATATACGCCTGAAACAGAGAGCGCACAGAGCAGCCCGGCGGCCACGGAGAAGGGCGGTATGACCGAAACCCTGAGAGTGAGTGTGTGGCGTGGGGGAAAGGACGGGCGCTACGAGGCCTTCGAGGTGCCGCGTCGGCCGAGCCAGACGGTGCTGGACGTGGTGACCCACATCCAGCGCCACCTCGACGCCACGCTGTCGTACCGCTTCGCCTGCCGCGTCGGCATGTGCGGGTCGTGCGCGATGACCGTGAACGGCGCCGCGCGCTGGACTTGCCGCACCCATGTGGACAACGTCGCGGCCACCGATGGAAGTCTTCGCATCGGCCCGCTCGCGAACATGCCGGTGGTGAAGGACCTGGTCGCCGACATGCGCGGGTTCTTCGACAAGTGGGCGCGCGCGCAGGGCCAGTTCAAGGGCGCGAAAACGCGCCACGAGGCTTTCGCGCGCGTCGATCCGGCGAGTCCCCCGCGACGCGAGGCCGATGCCGCCATCGAGTGCATCGGCTGCGGCGTCTGCTACGCATCCTGCGACGTCGTCGCATGGAACCCCGACTACCTGGGGCCGGCGGCCTTGAACCGCGCGTGGACGCTGGTGAACGACGCGCGCGATACGGGCCAGTCGGCGCGCGTGCGCGCGGTTTCGGGGGACGCGGGCTGCCATTCGTGCCACACGCACATGAGCTGCACCGAGCTCTGCCCCAAGAAGCTCTCGCCGACGCGATCGATCGCGGGACTGAAGCGGGCCAGCATCAGGTTCGCGCTGGTTCCTGAGGAAGAAGCGTGAACGCGCGGCGCGAGGCGATGCTCTGGGTCGCGCAACGCGCGACCGCGGTCGTCCTCGCGATCTGCGTCGTGGTCCACCTGGCGACGATCGTCTACGCGGTGCGCGGTGGACTGTCGGCGGCGGAGATCCTCGCGCGCACGCGCGGCAGCCTCGCCTGGGGGACGTTCTATTCGGCGTTCGTGATCGCCGCGGCGATTCACGGCGCCATCGGCCTTCGGACCGTAGCGGCGGAGTGGCTGGGCTTCCGCGGCGATGCCGCCGAACTCGCGATGACGGTCGTGGGCCTCGCGCTCACGATCCTCGGCCTGCGTGGCGTGGCCGCGATGGTCGGCGGCGCATGAACCGCGCGCGCAACCATCCCGCCTACTGGGCTTTCCTGGTGCATCGCGTCTCGGGCATCGCGCTCGCGCTCTTCCTGCCGGCGCACTTCTGGTTCCTCGGCGCGGCGCTGCAGGGGGAGGCGGCGCTGGACGCGAAGCTCGCCTGGACCGCGCAGCCGCTCGTCATCGCGGGAGAGTGGTTGCTCGTTATGGGTCTGGCGGCCCACCTCGCGGGAGGGCTGCGGCTGCTGGCGCTGGAGCTCCTGCCGTGGCGCAACTGGCAGAAGACGCTGGCGGCCCTGGCCGCGGCATTCGCGCTATTCGCGGGGCTCGCGTTCGCGCTGGCTCGATGAGGGTTATTCTGGTTCAAGGCAGTCAAAACTACAGGAGGAGTCTTCAGATGAGGCAGCTATTGATCCGTGTCGCGGCAGCGGCGCTCGCGGTCCTCGCCCCCGCGATCGCGGCGGCGCAGGCCTTCCCCTCGAAGCCGGTGAAGATGATCGTGCCCTTCGCCGCCGGCGGCACCACCGACGTGGTCGCGCGGCTCCTCGCGCAGAAGCTCACCGAGTCGTGGGGCCAGACCGTGATCGTCGAGAACAAGGCCGGCGCGGGCGGCAACATCGGCGCTGACTCCGTGGCCAAGTCGCCCGCGGACGGCTACACCATCCTGATGACGTCGGGCTCGATCGTCACCGCCAACCAGTACATCTACAAGAACCTCACCTACGACCCGGCGAAGGACCTGGTGCCGATCACCAACCTCGCCGCCGGCCCGCTGCTGGTCGCGGTGCACCCGAGCGTCCCGGCGAAGGACATCAAGGAATTCATCGCGTACGCCAAGGCCAACCCGAAGAAGATCAATTTCGGCAGCGCGGGCGTGGGAACGCAGACGCATCTGGCGGGCGAAAGCTTCGCGCACGCGGCGGGGGTCGACCTGGTGCATGTCCCGTACAAGGGCGAGTCGGCGGCGCTCACCGACTTGATCGGCGGCCAGATCCAGATGGTGGCGCCGAACCTGGGCGGCGCGATCCAGCACATCAAGGAGGGCAAGATCCGCGCGCTTGCCGTCACCAGCAAGGACCGCGCTTCGCAGGTACCCGACATTCCCGCCCTCTCGGAGCTCATCCCGGGTTACGAAGGCGCGGGCTGGTTCGGGCTGGTGGCTCCCGCCGGCACCCCGCGCGAGGTGATCGACCGCATCTACAGGGACAGCGCGAAGATCCTGCAGTCCGAAGACTTCAAGGCGCGCCTCGCGCAGATCGGGATGTATCCGGTCGCCAACACGCCCGCCGAATTCGGCGCCGCGATCCGCGAGGAATCCAGCCGCTGGGCGAAGGTGGTCAAGGACCGTGGCCTCGCCCAATAGTTTTCCATATAGTTTTCCATGAAGATCGATGCTGCCCAAATTGAAGACGTGGCGCGCGAGCTCTACATCCGCGCGCTCAAGATCCTTCCGCCCGACGTGAAGCAGGGTCTCGCGCGCCTCTCGGCGGGCGAGACCGATGCCACTGCGCAGAGGGTCCTGGGCACGATCATCACCAACATCCGCGTGGCCGAAGACACGCAGAACCTCCTCTGCCAGGACACCGGCATCCCGATCTACAACGTGACCATCGGCCGCGGGCTGGAGATGGACGGCGCCCAGGTGGAGCGCGCCATCCGCCGCGGCTGCGAGCGCGCGACTCGCGAGCATCCGCTGCGTTCCTCGGTGGTGCATCCGATCACCCGCGCCAACGAGCACACCTCCTGCGGCCCCGGCGTTCCGGCGATCCACTTCGGCTTCAGCGACGAGGAACAGCGCCTCACCATCGAGATGGTCCCCAAGGGCAGCGGCAGCGAGAACAACTCGTGGCTCAAGATGGCCATCCCGGCCGCGGGCGTGGACGCGATCAAGACCTTCGTCGTGGATTGCGTGCTCGAGGCCGGCGGCAAGACCTGCCCGCCGACCATCGTGGGCGTCGGCATCGGCGGCACTTCGGACCTGTGCGTGGCCCTCGCCAAGCGTGCGGCCACGCGGGCGCTCGGAACCTCGTGCCCGGATGCCGAGGGAAACGCGCTCGAGGTAAGCCTTACCGAGGCGGTCAACATGTTGGGCGTGGGCCCCCAGGGTCTGGGCGGGGATTCGACATCCTTCGCCGTCCACGTCGAGCTCGCCGCCACCCACATCACCATGAATCCCGTGGCGGTGAACATGCAGTGCCACTCCGCGCGGCGGGCTTCGGCGGCGATCACCGCCGCCGGCGTGGAATACGGCTTCTAGGCGCACCTTATATATATGGCCCACCACGACTTCCGCCCACCGCTCTCCGAGCAGCAGGTGAGGGCCCTGCGGGTGAACGACACGGTGACCCTGGAAGGCACCCTCTTCGGAATCCGCGACGCCAACCAGATCGCGCTCTTCGACAAGGGGCGCGAGACCCGTTTCGACATGCGCGGGCACGCGGCCATCCACACGGCGCCCAACGTACGCAAGGTGCCTTCCTCGCCCGAGCACCCCACGGGGTATGCGCCGGTGTGCGTCGGGACCACCACCTCGGCCCGCATGGAGCGCTTCACCGCGCCGCTGATGGAAAAGCTGGGCGTGCGCCTCATCATCGGCAAGGGGGGGTTGGGTCCCGCCTCGCTCGAGGCCTTCACCCGCGTGGGTGGGGCCTACCTCGCCATCATCGGCGGCACTGCGGCGCTGGAGACCACCTGGGTCGAGGCGATCGAGGACGTGGACCTGGACGACCTCAACCCGGAGTCGCTGTGGAAATTCCGGGTCAGGGGCTTCGGCCCGCTGCTGGTGGCCATGGACAGCCGCGGCGCCAGCCTCTACGACGCGGTCGACCGCAAGGCACGCGCCCGCCGACAGAACACATTGGCCCGATTGGGTGTCAAATAGCCGCCTGAAACCTGCCTGCCCAATTGTGGCTGCCTCATGAACGGGCTGGTGAAAATAAGGTAAACTCGCGCGTTTTCCGAACCGGATGGGGCTCCAACCCCGCCGATAAGGTCAGATATCGAGGCATCTCCCACAAGGAGGTGCGTCTCAGGCCTGATCGACCCGAAGCGGGTGCCGCAGGTGCAACTGGAGATTTCGAGTGGATTATTCGCAGCGCAACCCGGGGAAAAATCTCTCGGGCATCACCTTGGTCGTCATCCTGCACCTGGCGATCGGCTATGCACTGGTGACGGGACTCGCGCGCAAGGTCGTCGAGGTCCTCAAGGCGCCGCTCGAAACCAAGATCATCGAGGAGATCAAGAAGCCGCCGCCCGACGTGCCGCCTCCGCCGCCGCCGAAGATGGCCACGCCGCCGCCGCCGTTCATCCCGCCGCCTGAGATCAACATCCAGGTGCCGGTTGCCACGCCGCCGCCCACCATTACAACGGTAACCACCACGCCGCCGCCCCCGGGGCCGCCGGTGATCGCGCCGCCCGCGCCGCCCGCGCCAGCCCAGCTTCCCGTGCGCCGCGAATACAAAGCGTCCTATCGCGTGGAGCCGGTGTTCCCGCGGCAGGCGCAGCGCGACGGCATCAGCGGAACCGTGGTCGCCCGGGTGCATGTCTCCCCCGCCGGCACCGTGACCCAGGTGCAGATCATGTCCTCCACCAACCGCATCTTCGATCGCGAGGTCATCCGCGCCCTGTCCCAGTGGAAATTCAACCCCGAGCCCGTCGGCTTCATCGGCGAGTACGAGATCGTCTTCAACCTGAAGGACTGAGTCGTCCTTTTCGGCACTTCCCGCGTTGCAATAATCAGGAGATCCAACAATGAAACTCTTCAACCGCCTGCCCGCGTTGCTCGTGGCCGCGCTCGTCGCGCTGGCCCCGGCCGCCACGCTCCTCGTGGCGCCCAACGACGCGCACGCCCAGGCACCTGCCCCGGGCGCACAGCCTGCACCGGCACCGGGCGCGCAGCCCGCCGCGACGCCCGAGGCGCCGAAGCCCACGCCCATCCCGCCCCCGGGCGCGGGCAAGGGTCCGTCCGTCGAGAAGGAAGTGATCGAGAACCCGTACGGCCTCGAGGCGCTGTGGAAGCAGGGCGACTTCGTCTCCAAGGGCACGCTGATCATCCTCATCATCATGTCGATGGGCAGCTGGTACATCATGTTCGTGAAGGTGTACGAGCAGTGGAAGCTCTTCCGTGAGGCGCGCGTGGTGCAGGCGAGCTTCTGGCAGGCGGGCTCGGTCCAGGAAGGCATCAGCACCCTCAAGGAAGGCAGCCCCTTCCGCTTCATCGCCGATAGCGGCATGAAGGCTACGGCCCACCACGAGGGCAAGCTCCTCGAGCAGATCGACCTCAACACCTGGGTCACGATGTCGATCCAGCGCGCCGTGGACAATGTCTCCTCGCGCCTCCAGGACGGCCTCGCGTTCCTCGCAACCGTCGGTTCGACCGCGCCCTTCGTCGGCCTGTTCGGAACGG
>JBKJTM010000471.1:0-5172 GCA_046590805.1 Usitatibacter sp. | reverse complement strand
CATTCGACGAAAACGCCCATGTCCCAAGCACGAAAACCTGCAGCTTTCCTCGCTTTCCTGATCGCGTCCGGCCTGGCCTCGGCCGCGGACGACACGGCCGTGCGCCGCTGCCGGGCGATTCCGGACTCGCTCGCCCGCCTCGCCTGCTACGACGCGGTTCCGCTCGGTGTCGCCCCCTCGGCGCCTCCCAAAGCCGCTCCGCAACAGTCGCCCTTCCGGCCCCAGCCGGCACAGCCGAAGGCGCTGCCCGCGCCGGCACCGGGCCAGGATTTCGGTCTCGAACACAGGGCGAGGCCCGCCGACGAGGTGGCGACGATCGAATCCTATATTCCGGGACGTTTCGAGGGCTGGAGGCCCAATGCCCGCATCACGCTCGCCAACGGCCAGGTCTGGCAGGTGACCGACGAGACGTCGCGCTACGTGGTCCTGGACAACCCGAAGGTGGTGGTGCGCCGCGGGTTGATGGGGGCTTTCTTCCTCGACATCGAGGGCGACAACCGTTCGCCGCGGGTGCGACGGGTCCAGTAGCGCCTCGCGAGGGTGGACCAAAGAAAAAGGGGGCCGAAGCCCCCTTTATTCTTTGCGGCAGACTGCTTACATCTTCCAGCTCATGCCCAGCGCGAAGCGACGACCGCGGATGTCGTACACGCTGAAGTCGTACAAGAACGTCCCGCTGAAGCCCGGATCATAAGGCGGCTTCTTGTCGTTGATGTTGATGACCGATCCCGAGATCGACAGGTTCTTCGTGATGTTGTAGCGCGCGAAGAAGTCATACGTGGTGCGCGACGGGATGCGCGACGGATAGATCCCGTTCTGGAAGTTGGGATCGGCCGGCGCGGTAAACCACGAACCCGGCAGCAGCTGCTGTTCGAAGCCGCGGATGTAGTTCACCTGAAAGGTCGCCGCCAGGGCGCGATAATCCCAGTCGAACGCCACGTTGCCGCGGGTGCGTGGAATGGTGTTGGAGCCGCCGTTGGTGCCCGCGTACTGCGTACCTTCCTCTTCGAACGTATCCACATACGAGAAGTTGGCGCGCGCCGTCCAGCGGCCCATGGCGGTGCTCATCCGGTAACGTGCTTCGAGATCAATGCCGTCGGTCTTGGTCTGCGACAAGTTGCGGTAGTTCGAGAGCACCGTGGTGATGGCGCCGGTGGTGGGGTCGCGGAGCACGCGCGTGGGATCACCACCGTTCACGATCGACTGGAAGCTCGGCGAGGCCACCTGGTCCTTCCAATCGATCTTGTAGTAGTTCAGACCGATGCTGAAGTTCTGGTTCGGCTCGAAGATGATTCCTGCCGTCGCGCTTTCCGACTTCTCCGGGTTGAGGCTGGGGTTGCCCGCGAAAACACCGGAGATCTGCGCGGTCGTGTTCGTCACCGGATCGATGACCGAGGTGAAGAAGGTCGCGACCGAGGGCGAGATTTCCGGGAGCGACGGGGCACGGAAGCCCTTGCCCCAGTTGGCCCGCAGCAGGATCGAGCTGACGGGCTTGAACTTGACGCCGACCTTCGGGTTGGTCGTATTACCGAAATCGCTGTAGCGATCGTGGCGGCCCGCGACCTGGATCTCGATGTTGCGCGTGATCGGCAGGGCGACCTCGGCATAGAGCGCAGTGCTGTCGCGGCTGCCGTCGGTGGCCGTGATGCCCTGGCCCAGGATGTTGCCGCCCTGGGCGTTCGGATCAGGGCGATCCTGGAGCTTCTCCTCGCGATACTCGAAGCCGACGGCAAGCCCGACGGGCCCCCCTGGGAGACGGCCAAACTCGGTGCTCCCCTTGGTGTCGACGAACTTAAGCTCCGACTCCGCCTTGCGGGGAAACGTGATGCGCACGGTATTGCGCAGTGCATCGGAATTGAGCGACGGGCGGTCGAGGTTGTAGCGCGAGCTGGTCGAGACCGGGATCGGCGGCTGCGGCGTGGCCGGCACACCGAGCGCGGCGCTGGTGCCGGCAAGAGTAATGCGGTTGATGTTCTGCTGCTCGATCTCGTTCTTGGAAAATCCGATCGCGCTGTCGAAATCCCAGGTGCGCCAGGTGTATTGCAGGCCACCCAGGACGCGCAGCGTGTCCGAATCGACCGAAAGGTCCCGGGCACCGAGGTCCGCAAGCACGCCGTTGTAGGTGGCGTTGCTGTTGAACGGGTTGCCCGCGGAGCCCGGTGCGAAGCGCACGTTATAGGGAAATGGACGCAGGCCGGCCGCTGTCTGCAGCAGCCCGGTGGTGCCCGCGAAGAACGGGTTCTGGAAGCGCTGGAAAGTCTCGACGCTGCTCAGGCCCAGTTCTACGTAGCCTGTGAAGTTGGCCGAAAACTCCTTCGTGGCGCGGCCGAGGAAGCCATAACGATCGGTTTCCGGAAGGGCCGTGAACTGGTCGTTGAAATCCTTGGAGCAGAACGTGTTACCGGGAATGTTGAAGGTGGTATTGCCGAGCGCCGGGGAAATGAGGCCGAGCAAGGCCGCCTGCGGGCCGGTCGTTACGAAGCCCGGGCACTCGCTGATCGCGCGGAAGTTGGGGGTGTTCGCGTTCGCCGCCGTGAGCTGGCGCCAGGTGCCGGCCCCTGTGAGCGACTGGTGGTTGCGCCCCCCCTGCTGGCCGCGCATGTCTCGAGTGCTTCCGTAGTCCGTGTCCTTGAGTAGCAGCAGGTCGCGCTTGAAGAAGTCGAACGTGCCGAACACCGACCAGCGGTCGCGCGCGAGGTCACCGAAGCCCCCCGAAAGGGTGGCGCGGATCTCGTTGGTGTTGCCTTCGTAGTAGCCAGCGTTGGCGCTTGCCTCGAAGCCCTTGAAGTCCTTGCGCAGGATGATGTTCACCACGCCGGCGATGGCGTCGGAGCCGTAAACCGCAGAGGCGCCGTCCTTGAGGATCTCGATGCGCTCGACGGCGCCGGTCGGGATCGAGTTCAGGTCGACGAATGCGTCCTGCAGGTTCTGCGCAAAGCCGTAGCCCGCGGTGCGGCGGCCGTTCAGCAGTACCAGAGTGGTCTTCTGGCCGAGGCCGCGCAGCGAGATGCCCGCAGCGCCCGGAGCAAAGCTGTTGGTGAAGCTCTCGCTGAAGCTTCCGCCACTATTGGCGGGGATGTTGCGCAGCACATCGGCAACCGTGGCCTGGCCGGTGCGCTCGATCTGCTCGCGGGTGATGATCTCGACGGGGGCGACCGTCTCCTGGTCGACTCGCTTGATGTTTGATCCGGTGACTTCGATTTTTTCCACGCGCTGCGCCTGCTGAGCGTGCGCCGCGGTAGCGGCCACGGTCAGGGCAACGCCCGCTCCCAACGCCTGGACGAGCGCATTGGCGAGTCTTTTTCTCTTGATATCCTTCATGATTCTCCCGAATTGTGTGGGGTTGGAGGGTGGGGATGGGGAAGGTTGAGAACTGGCGGATTTTTCTAGTCCGCGAAGAATAGCGATTGAGGGCCAAAACTCCAACAGGTTATTTCAGTTTGTGACGTTTTCGCAACAGAGCTTGCGGGCCTCGTGACGCGCCCTTGACGCGCCGCAAAGCGAGGTGAAAATTCCGCCGCCACCAAATCCGCCGAGTCCCCGAAACCTCGTGTCCGGCATCGAATCGTGCTAAAATTTCAGGGTTGTGATGATGGATGGGCTTCGAGCCCATTTTTTGTTTGTGGGATCGCTTTTGTGAGTGAAAACCGGGTTCTGGAGCGTGAGACCTGGCTGCGCGAGTCTCTCGCCGGCATGGGCTACGAGCTGGTCGACCTCGAGTCGTCCCGCGGGGGGTTGCTCAGGATCTTCATCGACTCGCCGAAGGGAATCACGGTCGAGGATTGCGCCCGGGTGAGCCATCACCTGACCCGGGCCTTCGCGGTCGAGGGCATCGAATACGAGCGCCTGGAAGTGTCTTCGCCGGGCTTGGACCGGCCGCTGAAGCGCATCGAGGATTTCGCCCGCTTCGCGGGCCGCAAGGTGAGCGTGAGGCTCAAGCTGCCGCTGGACGGCAGGCGGCGCTACGAAGGGTTGCTGGCCGGCGTCGAGGAGGGAGTCGTCCTTGTCGATGTCGATGGGGAACGGCGCAGGCTCGCGTTCGCGGATATCGACCGCACGCGGCTGGTTCCGGAGATTTGATTGGGCCCCGGGCCATCGCCGCAGCTGCGGCGCCCGGGGCGACAGGCAAGGTTTTGGAGGGTTTCGCATGAGTAGGGATCTGCTGCTTCTGGTCGATGCGCTGGCGCGTGAGAAGAACGTCGCCAAGGACACCGTGTTCCTTGCGTTGGAGATGGCGCTCGCCTCGGCCACCAAGAAGCGCTTCAAGGACGAGGTCGATGTTCGCGTCGAGATCGACCGGGAGTCGGGCGAGTACGCCGCCTTTCGCCGCTGGACCGTGGTGCCCGACGAGGAACACGAGGAGCCCGCGCACCAGCTCGCGATCACCGACGCCGTCGCCGAGAACCCTGAAGCGGTCCTGGGGGACGTGATCGAGGAGCCGCTCGAGGCCGAGACCTTCGGCCGCATCGGCGCGCAGGCGGCCAAGCAGGTGATCCTGCAGAAGATCCGCGACGCCGAGCGCGAGCAGATCCTGAACGACTTCCTCGAGCGCGGCGAGTCGCTGGTCACCGGCACGGTGAAGCGCGCCGAGCGCGGCAACCTGATCGTCGAATCCGGCCGCGTCGAGGCGCTCCTGCCCCGCGACCAGCTGATCGCCAAGGAAAACCTGCGCGTCGGCGACCGCGTGCGCGCCTATATCGCCAAGATCGACCGCGCCGCCCGCGGGCCGCAGCTGATCCTGTCGCGCATCGCGCCCGAGTTCCTGATGAAGCTCTTCGAGCTCGAGGTTCCCGAAATCGAGGAAGGCCTCCTCGAGATCAAGGCCGCCGCGCGCGACCCGGGGCTGCGCGCCAAGATCGCGGTCAAGTCCAACGACCAGCGCATCGATCCGGTCGGCACCTGCGTCGGCATGCGCGGCTCGCGCGTGCAGGCGGTCACCCAGGAGCTTGCCGGCGAGCGCGTCGACATCATCCTCTGGTCGCCGGAGCCCGCGCAGTTCGTGATCAACGCGCTCGCGCCCGCCGAGGTGAGCTCGATCGTCGTCGACGAGGAGCGCCACTCGATGGACGTCGTGGTCGAGGAGGACCAGCTCGCGCTCGCCATCGGCAAGGGCGGCCAGAACGTGCGCCTGGCTTCCGAACTGACAAGCTGGCAGCTGAATATCATGACCACCGA
>JBKJTM010000449.1:0-6647 GCA_046590805.1 Usitatibacter sp. | reverse complement strand
CACATCGCAAATCTGCTTGTGTACACGGGGAAGGCGACGAGCTGGAAGGCGCTTGGCGGCCCCGAGATGACCATCGCGGCGCGGACTCGGCCAGATTCGGAGGTCGATACGGAGGTGGCAAGGGCGAACATCGGATGCCTGAAGGACTTGGCGATGCCCGACTTTGTGAAGGTCATGGCCAAGGGAGGCGACATGGCGAAGGAGCTTGCCGCAACCCCGGGCGCCATCGGAATGACCACGATGACGGTCGTGGAGCAGAGCCAAGGCCGGATTCGCGCGGTGTCGATCAACGGCGTGTCGCCGACTGCTGGGGGGAGAGTGATCAGCTCAAACGGAGCCATGCCCGTCAGGTAAGACCTGGGAGCGGTCGTCTCGCCGGACGTTGCGGGCGCATCAGTCGAAAGCGAAGCTGGGCTCCACAGCATCGACCACCTTGGCGAAGTCCCGGCCGCCGTTCATTTTCGTTGCCCGCCCCCTTCGATGGGGATAAGTCCGCTTTTTTCCAGATGCCGGACGGACTTATCCACAATCACGCGCTGGCCGGGAATCAGCGCCCGGAAAAAGTAAACTACAAGGTCGCCTTCCATCCCGGCTCCCCTGGCGCGGGCGCCTCCAAATCGCGGTCTCCATGAACGACCTCTCCGCCGCCCAGCCGGGCGATGCCGCCGCATTGAATGACGAATCCCGGGAAGTCATCCGGATTCGTGGCGCGCGCCAGAACAACCTGAAGAACCTCGACGTAGACATCCCCACGGGAGAGCTGATCGTGGTCACCGGCCCGTCCGGTTCGGGCAAGTCTTCCCTGGTGTTCGACACGCTCTACGCCGAGGGCCAGCGGCGCTACGTGGAGACGTTCTCGCCCTACGCGCGCCAGTTCCTCGACCGCATGGACAAGCCGCAGGTGGATTCCATCGAAGGGATTCCGCCGGCGATCGCCATCGACCAGACCAACCCGGTGCGCACCTCGCGCTCGACGGTTGGGACGATGACGGAGATCAACGATCACCTGAAGCTGCTCTTCGCGCGCACCGCGCAGCTCTTCTGCCGGCGCTGCGCGCAGCCGGTGCGGCGTGACTACTCGGAAAGCATCTTCACGGAGATGGCCGCGCGCGCGGCGGCGGCGAACGATCCGCGCCTGGTGATCGCATTCCCGGTGGACGTGCCGACGAACTTCAGCGAGGAGGAGATCACCAGGCTCCTCCAGGCACAGGGCTACACCCGCATTCATCAACGCAACGGCACGCGGCTCGAGGTCGTGCAGGACCGGGTAAAGATGTCCTCGGCCGAGAAGGCGCGCGTGGTGGAGGCGATCGAGGCGGCGCTCAGGGTGGGGAATGGGCGGGTGCACGTGTTCGTGGAGAAACTGGATCCCGGCCCGGAGCCTGCGGAGCAGGCGGCCGGGATGACCAGCGGCGAAAACCAGGGTCTGACCCCGGTTTCGACATGTTGGAAGTTCTCCACCGATCTCCACTGCGCCGACTGCGACATCCACTACGCCGACCCCACGCCGGCACGCTTCTCGTTCAACTCGCCCCTCGGCGCGTGCGATGCGTGCCGCGGTTTCGGGCGCGTGATCGGGGTCGACTATGGCCTGGTGATCCCCGACGAATCGAAGGCGCTCGGCCAGGGCGCGGTGAAGGTGTTCCAGTCGAAGAGCTTCGACGAGTCCCAGGACGACCTGGCGAAGTTCGCGAAGAAGCGCGGCGTCGCCATGGACATCGCCTGGCGCGACCTGCCCGAGGAACATCGCCGCTGGGTGATCGACGGCGACCAGGACTGGGTGAGCTGGAACAAGACCGGCAAGACGCACTGGTACGGTGTCGCCAGGTTCTTCGACTGGCTCGAGACCAAGGCGTACAAGATGCACATCCGCGTGTTGCTGTCGCGCTACCGCGCGTACACGCCGTGCGGAGCATGCGATGGCGCGCGCCTCAAGCCCGAATCGCTGCTGTGGCGCGTCGGCACCAAGGAGGGCGCGGACGCAGTGCTCCCGCCGGACAGGCGCTACCTCTCCAAGGACACGCAGTGGACGCGCGCGCGGCTGGCGGCGTTGCCGGGGCTCTCGATCAACGACGTGATGATGCTCGCCGTCGACAAGGTGGCCTTGTTCTTCGCTGGCATGAAGCTCCCCGCGCCGCTCGATGAGGCGACGCAGTTGCTCGCGGGCGAGATCCGCTCGCGCCTCTCGTATCTCGGCCAGGTCGGCCTGGGGTATCTCACGCTCGACCGCCAGTCGCGCACACTCTCCGGCGGCGAGGTGCAGCGCATCAACTTGACGACGGCGCTCGGCACGTCGCTGGTGAACACGCTCTTCGTTCTCGACGAGCCCTCGATCGGTCTCCATCCGCGCGACATGGGACGCGTGATCGAGGTGATGAAGCGGCTGCGCGACGCCGGCAATTCCCTCGTCGTGGTCGAGCACGACCCGCAGATCATGTTGGAGGCGGACAAGCTGCTCGACATGGGCCCCGGTCCCGGCGAGCGCGGCGGCGAGATCGTGTTCTTCGGCGCGCCCGACGAGCTCAAGCGGACGACGACACTCACGGCGCAGTACCTCTCGGGCCGCAAGCGCGCCGACGACCGCCGCCCGGGCGAGGAGATCCGCATCCCCGGCATGCAGATTCCCAACGACCTCGCCAAGGATCCGCTCTACGGCACCGTGTCGGTGGGCATCCGCGGCGCAACCGAGCACAACTTGAAGGACATCGACGTCGATTTCCCGCTGCGCCGGCTGGTGTGCGTGACCGGCGTGTCGGGCTCGGGCAAGTCGACGCTGATGCAGGACGTGCTTCATCCGGCGCTGCGCAAGCAACTCGGCAAGCCGACCGAGACGCCCGGCGCTTTGCGCGAGCTGGTGGGCGCCGAGCACGTGAACGACATCGTGTTCGTCGACCAGACGCCGATCGGCCGCACCACGCGATCCAACCCCGCGAGCTACGTGGGCGCGTTCGACGCGATCCGCGAGCTCTTCGCCAAGGCGCCGGACTCGAAGACGCGCGGCTACACCACCGGCACCTTCAGCTTCAATTCCGGCAACGGCCGCTGCCCCACCTGTTCGGGCAACGGATTCGAGCACGTCGAGATGCAGTTCCTCTCCGACGTGTACCTGCGCTGCCCCGACTGCAACGGCACGCGTTATCGTGACGAAGTGCTCGAAGTGAAAGTCGACGGGCGCAGCATCGCGCAGGTACTCGAATTGACGATTGCCGAGGCCGTGGCTACGTTCGATGCGGACTCGGACATCGTGCGCCGACTGCGCCCGCTGGTGGACGTGGGCCTCGATTACCTGCGCCTCGGGCAGCCGGTGCCGACGCTCTCCGGCGGGGAGGCGCAGCGCCTCAAGCTCGCCGGGCACCTGGCGGAAGCCTCGGGCCGCTCGATCGCGATGCTTCCGCGTCGCCCCGAAGAGCTCCGTCACCCCCGCGCCGGCGGGGGCCCAGGCATCCGAACGCGCCTCTTCCTCTTCGACGAGCCGACCACGGGCCTGCATTTCGAGGACGTGTCGAAGCTTCTCGCCTCGTTCCGCAAGCTGCTCGCCGCCGGCAACTCGATCGTCGTGATCGAGCACAACCTCGACGTGATTCGCGCTTCCGACTGGCTGATCGACCTTGGGCCCGAGGGCGGCGATGCCGGTGGCGAGGTGATTGCGATCGGAACGCCGAAGCAGGTGATGGAGAACGCCGCGTCACATACCGGGCGGGCGCTGGTGGCGTATGAGAAGGCTGTCAACGTCAATCGGGTGGACGAGATCCGCATTCCCTACCAGCGGCCGGCAGCGCGGTCGAACTCCATCAGCGTTCGCCACGCGCGCGAGCATAATTTGAAAGGCATCGACGTCGAGATCCCGCGGGGCAAGTTCACCGTGGTGACCGGCGTCTCCGGCTCCGGCAAGTCCACCCTTGCCTTCGACATCCTGTTCGCCGAGGGCCAGCGCCGCTACCTCGAATCGCTCAACGCCTACGCACGCCAGTTCGTGCAGCCGGCCTCGAAGCCCGACGTCGACGCGATCTTCGGCATCCCGCCCACGGTCGCGATCGAGCAGCGCACCAGCCGCGGCGGCTCCAAGAGCACGGTGGCGACGCAGACCGAGATCCACCACTTCCTGCGGCTCCTGTTCGTGAAGCTCGGTACGCAGTACTGCCCCGAGTGCGACGTGCCGATCGAGCCGCAGAGCGTCGATGCGATCGTCGCCCGCGTGATGAAGGAGCAGCGCGGCAGGACGATCGCGGTGCTGGCACCGCTGGTCACCAACCGCAAGGGCTTCTACACCGACCTGGCCAAATGGGCGCTCGGCAAGGCCGTGTCCCACCTGCGGGTCGATGGCGAGTACCTGCCGACCAAGGGCTGGCCGCGCCTCGACCGCTTCCGCGAGCACACCATCGAGCTGCCGATTGCCGAAGTGACGATCAGGCCGGAGAACGAAAAGCTGCTGCGCGCCGCGGTGGAGGCCGCACTCGAGACCGGCAAGGGCGTGCTGCACCTCTGCTGCGCCGGCTGGAGCGATCGCGACGTGCAGATCTTCTCGGTGAAGCGCGCGTGCCCCTCGTGCGCGCGCAGCTTCCCCGAGCTCGACCCACGCCTCTTCTCGTACAACTCCAAGCACGGCTGGTGCGCGGCCTGCTACGGCACAGGGCTGAAGATCGAGGCAGTGAAGTGGGACGAGGAGCGCTCCAGGACCGGCACCGAGGACCACGTGCTCGATTCCTGGGTCGAGTGGCTCGAGCTGGACGAGGCCTGCGCATCGTGCGAGGGCAAGCGCCTCAACAAGGAGGCTCTCGCGGTGCGCTTCCGCGGCGAGTCGATCGCCGCCGTGAGCGCGCAGCCGATCTCGAAAGCGCACACCTTCTTCGAGAAGCTGGCGGTCGCCGGGCGCGAGCAGGAGATCGCGCGCGACATCCTCGCCGA
The DNA here is from genome assembly GCA_046590805.1 of Usitatibacter sp. Lineage (GTDB taxonomy): Bacteria > Pseudomonadota > Gammaproteobacteria > Burkholderiales > Usitatibacteraceae > Usitatibacter. The sequence continues at coordinate 1,742 of JBKJTM010000449.1, read as the reverse complement.
GCTGATCTCGCGCCTCGGCTTCCTCGAGCAAGTGGGGCTGGGATACCTGTCGCTCGATCGCGGCGCGCCGACATTGTCCGGTGGAGAGGCGCAACGAATCCGGCTGGCGGCGCAGCTCGGCTCCAACCTGCGCGGCGTCTGCTACATCCTCGACGAGCCCACCATCGGGCTGCATCCGCGCGACAACCAGATCCTGCTGGACACGCTCGCGCGCCTCGGCGCCAAGGGCAACACGCTGGTGGTGGTGGAGCATGACGAGGACACCATCCGCCGCGCCGAGCACGTGATCGACCTCGGCCCCGGCGCGGGACGCCTGGGCGGCTACATCGTGGCGCAGGGCACCGCGCTCGAGCTGCAGGAGAATCCCGCCTCGCTCACCGGCCGGTTCCTGAATGCGCCGCTGAAGCACCCGCTGCAGCCGCGGCGCGCGATCGCGGCCAAGGGCACGGCGATCGAGGTATGCGGCGCGAAGCTGCACAACCTCAAGGACATCGACGTGCGCTTTCCGCTCGCACGCCTTTCGGTGGTGACCGGCGTCTCGGGCTCAGGAAAGTCGACGCTCGCCCGCGACGTGCTGCACGAGAACCTGCACAACCTCGTCGCCGCGGCGCGCGACCGCAAGAAACCGGATCCGATCTTCGGCTGCAAGGCCGTGAGGGGATGGGAGGCGGTGACACGCGTGCTCGAAGTCGACCAGACGCCGATCGGCAAGACGCCCCGCTCGTGCCCGGCAACCTACGTCGGCTTCTTCGACAACATCCGCAAGCTCTTCGCCGATACGCAGGAGGCACGCATTCGTGGTTATACGGCGAGCCGTTTCTCCTTCAACACCGCGGGCGGACGCTGCGACGGCTGCGACGGCCAGGGCATGAAGACGATCGAGATGAGCTTCCTGCCGCAGGTGAAGGTCATCTGCGAGGTCTGCAACGGCGCGCGCTTCAATGCGGAGACGCTCGCGGTGCAGATGCGCGGCAAGAACGTGGGCGAGGTGCTGGCGTTGAACGTCGACGAGGCGCTCGACTATTTCGAGAACCATCCCTCCATCCGCCATTGCCTGCAGCTCCTGCAGGACGTGGGCCTGGGCTACCTCACGCTCGGCCAGGCGAGCCCGACGCTTTCCGGCGGCGAGGCGCAGCGCATCAAGCTGGTGACCGAGCTCGCCAAGGTGCGCACCGGTGGCGCGCCGCGACCGGGCCGCGCCTCGGTCACGCAGCACACGCTCTACGTGCTGGACGAGCCGACGGTCGGCCTGCACATGGCCGACGTCGACAAGCTGATCCGCGTGCTGCACCGGCTGGTGGATGCCGGCAACACCGTGGTGCTGATCGAGCACAACCTGGACGTCATCGCGGAGGCCGACTGGATCGTGGACATGGGCCCGGAAGGCGGGGACGCGGGCGGGCGCGTGGTGCTCGCAGCCGCTCCGGAACAGTTCCTCGAGCCCGGCACGCGGACGCACACTGCGAAGGCCCTGCGCGAGTTCATGGTCGGGCGGGAAGCCGCCTGACCCGCCGCGGAACTCGGTATGAGACGATTAGTCGTCTCGATACCCAGTCACGGGAGCGTGGAATGCGGTCGATCTTCGTTGCGGTCATCCTGATGTTCGTCCCGCTTGCTGCGCCGGCGCAGCAAGCGGCGCCGGCCCAGCCGTTGCGCGCCTCGCAGATCCTCGACGCGGAAGTGGTTGCCCCGAACGGGCGCGTGATCGGCGCCGTGCGCGACCTGGTCGTGGATACGAAGGA
>JBKJTM010000450.1:0-4228 GCA_046590805.1 Usitatibacter sp. | reverse complement strand
CCCTATGGAGGCGTGTTCGTGGCCGAGACGCTGCGCGCCGCGCTCGATGAGCTCACGCGCGCCTACGATCACTTCCGCAAGGATCCGGAGTTCCAGGCCGAGCTCGCTTGGGAGCTGGAGCATTACGTCGGCCGCCCGAGCCCCGTCTATCACGCGAAACGCCTGTCGGAGGAGCTGGGCGGCGCGCAGGTCTTCCTCAAGCGCGAGGACCTGAATCACACCGGCGCGCACAAGGTGAACAACACCGTGGGCCAGGCGCTGCTGGCGAAACGCATGGGTAAGCCGCGCGTGATCGCGGAGACTGGCGCGGGGCAGCACGGTGTCGCCGCCGCCACGGTCGCGGCGCGCTACGGCATGGAGTGCGTCGTCTACATGGGCGTGGACGACGTCCATCGCCAGGCGCAGAACGTCTATCGCATGAAGCTCCTGGGCGCGACGGTGGTGCCGGTGGAGAGCGGCTCGCGGACGCTCAAGGACGCGTTGAACGAGGCGATGCGCGACTGGGTCACCAACGTGGCCGACACCTTCTACATCATCGGCACCGTCGCGGGACCGCACCCGTATCCGATGATGGTGCGCGACTTCAACTCCATCGTCGGCAAGGAATGCCTGGTGCAGATGCCGCGCGACGCGGGGCGCCAGCCGGACGCGGTGCTCGCCTGCGTGGGTGGCGGCTCGAACGCGATGGGAATCTTCCACCCCTATATCCCCGACACCAAGGTGCGCCTGATCGGGGTCGAGGCGGCGGGCCTGGGTCTCGAAACCGGCAAACACGCCGCTTCCCTTACCGCGGGCAGCCCCGGCGTGCTCCACGGCAACCGCACCTACCTTATGCAGGACGCCGACGGCCAGATCCAGGAGACGCACTCGATCTCCGCGGGCCTCGACTATCCCGGCGTCGGCCCCGAGCACGCGTGGCTCAAGGATTCGGGCCGCGCGGAGTATGTCGCGATCACCGACGACGAGGCGCTCGCGGCGTTCCATCGCCTCTGCCGCACCGAGGGCATCATCCCGGCGCTGGAATCCAGCCACGCCGTCGCGTACGCGATGAAGATGGCGCCGACGATGGCGAAGGACAGGATCCTGCTGGTGAACCTCTCCGGCCGCGGCGACAAGGACATGCACACCGTCGCCAAGGCTTCGGGCCTGTCGCTCTGAATTGATGAGCCGCATCGCCGCGACGTTCGAGAGACTGCGGGCCGAAGGGCGCGCGGCGCTCATCCCCTTCGTGACCGCCGGCGACCCCGCCCCGTCGCAGTCGGTGGCGATCATGCACGCGCTGGTGCGTGGCGGCGCCGACGTGATCGAGCTGGGTGTCCCGTTCTCCGACCCGATGGCCGACGGCCCGGTGATCCAGAAATCCTCCGAGCGCGCGCTGAAGCACGGCGTCGGCTTGCGCGATGTCCTCGGCTATGTGACGGAGTTCCGCCGCACCGATGGCAAGACGCCCGTGGTGCTCATGGGCTACGCCAATCCGATCGAGCGCATGGGCCTGGAGGCGTTCGTGGCCGCGGCCTCCAGGGCGGGAGTCGATGGCGTGCTGATCGTCGACTATCCGCCCGAGGAGAGCGCGGAGTGGCTGGCCGCGCTCGGCACTTCCGGCATCGATCCCATCTTCCTGCTCTCGCCCACCTCGAGCGACGCGCGCATCGAGGTGGTGTCGCGCGTTGCGAAGGGATACATCTACTACGTGTCGCTGAAGGGCGTGACCGGCGCCGCGAACATCGATACCGCCAGCGTGCAGGCGATGGTCGGGCGCATCCGTTCGAAGACCAAGGTCCCTGTGGGCGTGGGCTTCGGCATGCGCGACGGCGAGACCGCGCGCGCCGTGGGCCGCATCGCCGACGCCGTGGTGATCGGCAGCCGCATCGTGCAGGCGCTCGCCGAGGCGCCGCCGGAAACGGCCGCGGAGCTCGCCCAATCCATCCTCGCCGGGTTCCGCGAGGCGATGGACGCCGCCGTGGTGAAGGAATGAGCTGGTTCCGCAAGCTGCTGCCGCCCAAGATCAAGCGCGAGGCGACGCAGACCAAGAAAGCCGTGCCCGAGGGCCTGTGGAGCAAGTGCCCGTCGTGCGAGGCGGTGCTCTACTTCACCGACCTCGAGAACAACCTGCACGTCTGCCCGAAGTGCAATTTCCATAACCGCCTCTCCGCCCGCCAGCGCCTCGACCTCTTCCTCGACGCCGAGGGCCGCGCCGAGCTCGCATCCGAGGTCGTGCCGCTCGATCCGCTCAAGTTCAAGGACAGCCGCAAGTACAGCGAGCGCCTCATCGAGGCGGAGAAGGAGACCGGCGAGACCGACGCGCTGGTAGTGATGCAGGGCTCGGTGAAATCCGTGCCGATGGTCGCCGCGGCGTTCGAGTTCGGCTTCCTCGGTGGCTCGATGGGTTCGGTCGTCGGCGAGCGTTTCGTGCGCGCGGTGCAGGCGTGCTGCGACGAGGAGCTGCCGTTCATCTGCTTCACCGCCACGGGCGGCGCGCGCATGCAGGAGGGGCTCCTCTCCCTCATGCAGATGGCAAAGACCACCGCCGCGCTGCACCAGCTTTCCGCCGCGCGCCAGCCGTTCATCTCGATCCTCACCGATCCCACCATGGGCGGCGTCTCGGCGAGCTTCGCCTTCATCGGCGACGTGGTGATCGCGGAGCCGGGCGCGCTCATCGGTTTCGCCGGCCCGCGCGTCATCGAGCAGACGGTGCGCGAGACCCTTCCCGAAGGCTTCCAGCGCTCCGAGTTCCTGCTGGAGAAGGGCGCGATCGACTTGATCTCCGACCGGCGCCAGCTGCGCGACCGCGTCGCGCGCCTCGTCACCCTCCTCAAGCGCGAACCGGCGCCAGAGACTTGAACCGGGGTCTGTCCCCGGTTTTCAATCCGTGACAAGAACCCTCGATAGCTGGCTCGCCTACATCTCGGCGCAGCACCCGAGCACCATTGCGATGGGGCTCGATCGGGTGCACGCGGTGGCGGTGCGTATGGGCGTCGCCCCGGCGAAGGCCGGGGTCCAATCCGGCGGGGCCCAATCCGTCACCCTCACCGTCGGCGGCACCAACGGCAAGGGCTCCACCTGCGCGTACCTCGAAAAGATCCTTTCCGAGTCGGGCTACAAGACCGGGCTCTACACCTCGCCACACCTCCTGCGCTACAACGAGCGCGTGCGCGTGAAGTGCGAGGAGGCGACCGACGAGGTGCTGGCGGACTCCTTTGCGCGCGTCGAGGCGGCCCGCGGCGACACGCAGCTCACGTATTTCGAGTTCGGCACGCTGTCGGCGCTGGCGGTGTTCGCGGCGGCGAAGGTCGATGCCGTGATCCTCGAGGTTGGCCTCGGCGGGCGGCTCGATGCGGTGAACATCGTCGATGCCGATTGCGCCATCGTCGCAAGCGTCGACCTCGACCACCAGTCCTACCTCGGCTCCGACCGCGAGACCATCGCTTTCGAGAAGGCCGGCATCTTCAGGCCGGGCAGGGCGGCGATCTTCGGCGACACCGAGCCGCCGGTGAGGCTCGTGGAGCACGCCGCCGCCATCGGCGCCAACCTGCAGGTGCTCGGGCGCGACTTCCGCTACGAAGTGAGCGAGCGCCAGTGGGACTTCTTCGGGCGCAGGGGCGCCAGGCGCGCACTGCCCATCCCGGCGCTGCGGGGCCGCTGGCAGCTCAAGAACGCCGCATCCGCGCTCGCCGCGCTGGCCGAGGTGGAGGATCGCCTGCCGGTCTCGCTCGGCGAGATCAAGCAGGGCCTCACCCTGGTTCGGCTTCCGGGGCGGATGCAATCGCTGCCGGGCCGGCCGGCGGTCGTCCTCGACGTGGCGCACAACCCCCACGCCGCGCGGGCACTGGCCGATGGTCTCGGCGACATGGGCTTCTTCGAGAACACCTTCGCGGTATTCGCGCTCCTCGCCGACAAGGACATCGGCGGCGTGATCGACGCGGTGCGCGGCCGGATCGATCGCTGGTACGTGAGCGCGGCGCAGGCCGATCGCGCGGCGCCCGCGGCGGCGGTGAGCGAGGCGCTTGCGCAGCGCGGGCTTGGCGAGGTCACGCGCAGCTTCGCGAGCGTCGCGGGCGCACTCGAAGCGGCACGCCGGGACGCGGGGCCGAATGATAGAATTGTCGTATTCGGATCGTTCTATACCGTGGCTGAAGCGCTACGGACCGCACGCTGACAAATGGCGTCCACTGGGTCCCCTGAAGCGAGTGAGATCCGGAGCAGAGGCCGGCGGAGGCTGATCGGCGCG
>JBKJTM010000441.1:0-3315 GCA_046590805.1 Usitatibacter sp. | reverse complement strand
CTCGACCGCATGGGCCGCGAGACGCCAGTGCTGCTCGACCTCAAGCCCTCGGGCCAGCACTACATGGAAGACTTCCACCGCGCCGGCGGCATGGCGACGCTGCTGCGCGAACTGAAGCCGCTGCTGCGGCTCGATGCCCTCACCGTCACCGGCCGCACCCTGGGCGAGGAGCTCGAGCGCGCCGGCCCGGCGTTCGCGCAGTCGGTGGTGCGGCCGTTCGGTCAGCCGATCTATGCGAAGGGCGGGCTCGCCGTGCTGCGCGGCAATCTCGCGCCCGGCGGGGCGATCATCAAGGCCTCGGCGGCGAACGCGGCGCTGATGGAGCACGAAGGCCGGGCGGTGGTGTTCGAGTCGCTCGAAGACCTGGCCGAGCGGATCGACCGCGACGACCTCGACGTCACCGCCGACGACGTGCTGGTGCTGAAGAACATCGGCCCCAAGGGCGCCCCGGGGATGCCCGAGGCGGGCTACCTGCCGATCCCGAAGAAGCTCGCGCGCGCCGGCGTGAAGGACATGGTGCGCATCTCCGACGGGCGCATGAGCGGCACCGCCGCCGGCACCATCGTGCTGCACGTAACGCCCGAATCCGCGATCGGTGGACCGCTCGCCTGGGTGCAGAACGGCGACCGCATCCGGCTCGACGTGCCGCGCCGCGAGCTCGAATTAATGGTGTCGGAGTCGATTTTGCAGGAACGCCGGAAGGCGCATCCGGTGACCGAGCCACGCGCGGCGCGCGGCTACTTGAAACTTTTCCTCGACACCGTCACGCAAGCGGATAAGGGCGTCGACTTCGATTTTCTAAGAAAATAACTGGTGTCGGAGTCGATTTTGGTTTTCCGCCCCGCGGAAAAAATCGACTCCGACACCAATTATTTTCCGACACCAATTATTTTGGGGGCACCTGTGAAGACGTATCGGATTGCTGCGATTGGCGGGGACGGCATCGGCCCGGAAGTGGTCGAGGCAGGTGTCGAGGTGCTCGAGGCACTGGCCGCGGCGGACGGTGGCTTCGGTTTCGAATTCAAGACTTTCCCGTGGAGCTCGGACTACTACCTCGAGCACGGCACCTACATACCCGAAGGCGGGCTTGAGGAGCTGAAAGGCTTCGACGCGATCCTGTTCGGGGCGGTCGGCAGCCAGAAGGTGGCCGACCACGTGTCTCTCTGGGGCCTTCGCCTGCCGATCTGCCAGGGATTCGACCAGTACGCCAACGTGCGCCCCACGCGGGTGCTACCCGGCGTGAAGAGCCCACTCGCCGGCGGCAAGGACATCGACTGGGTGGTGATCCGCGAGAATTCCGAGGGGGAGTACGCGGGCATGGGCGGCCGCGCCCATCGCGGGCTGCCGATCGAGACCGCCACGGAAGTCGCGGTCTTCACCCGCGCCGGGGCGGAGCGGATCCACCGCTTCGCCTTCGAGCTCGCGCGCAAGCGCCCACGCAGGCACCTGACGCTCGTCACCAAATCGAATGCCCAGCGGCACGGGATGGTGCTGTGGGACGAGGTCTTCTTTGAGGTGGCACGCGAGTACCCGGACGTGAAGCACGACCGCGAGCTGGTCGATGCGATGACGACACGCATGGTGCTCAAGCCCGCGACGATCGACGTGATGGTCGCCACCAACCTGCACGCCGACATCCTCTCCGACCTGGCGGCCGCCCTGGCCGGCAGCCTGGGCATCGCGCCAACCGGCAACATCGATCCCGAACGTCGCTATCCCTCGATGTTCGAGCCGATCCACGGCTCGGCCTTCGACATCACCGGCAAGGGCGTGGCCAACCCGGTCGCCACCTTCTGGACCGCCGCGATGATGCTCGAGCACCTGGGCGAGGCCGCGGCCGCCGCCCGCCTCATGAAAGCGGTCGAGTCCGTCACCGCCAGCGGCCTCCAGACCCCCGACCTCGGCGGCAAGGCGCGCACCGCCGACGTGACGGCCGCGGTCCGAAAAATGGTGTCGGAGTCAACTAAATAATGGTGTCGGACACCAATTTCCCATGGCGCATCTAGAGCTCACGGGACTGACCAAGCGGTTCGGAGCGGTGACCTCGGTCGACACGATCGACATCGCGGTCGAGCCGGGCGAGTTCATCTGCCTGCTGGGGCCGTCGGGCTGCGGCAAGACGACGACGCTCAGGATGCTCGCCGGCTTCCTCGAGCCCGACGCCGGCGAGATCAGCGTCGGCGGCAAGGTGATTTCGTCCCCCGCCGCGGTGGTGCCGCCCGAGCGCCGCAACATGGGGATGATCTTCCAGAGCTACGCGGTCTGGCCGCACATGACGGTGCGGGACAACGTGGCCTACGGACTCAAGATGCGCGGCGTGGCGGCCGAGGAGCGCACGCGGCGCACCGACGGCGCCCTCAAGGCGACCAAGCTCTACGAGCTCGCCGAGCGCTATCCCGCGGAGCTCTCCGGCGGCCAGCAGCAGCGCGTGGCGCTGGCAAGGGCCCTCGCGCCCAACCCTGATATTCTTTTGCTCGACGAGCCGCTCTCGAACCTCGACGCCAACCTGCGCGGCGACATGCGCCTCGAGATCCGCCGGCTGCACGAGGAATTCCGCTACACCTCGATCTATGTCACCCACGACCAGCTTGAAGCGATGACGATGGCGGACCGCATCGTGGTGATGAACCTGGGGCGCATCGAGCAGGTCGGCACGCCGCAGGACGTCTACGACCGGCCCAACTCGCGCTTCGTCGCGCGCTTCATCGGCGGCAGCAACGTGGTGGATGCGAAGCACATCTCCGGCAACCGGGTCGAAGTTTCCGGCCGCACGATCGAGGTGGGCGAGGGCGAGTTCGCGGGCGCGGGCAATGCGATGGCGCTCTCGATCAAGACGCACGACCTCGAGATGCTCGCCGACGAGCGAGCCGAGGGCGACAACCTGGTGCCGGGAGTGGTCCGCAGCCACGCGTACCTCGGCAGCCATCGCGACTATGTGGTGGATATCGGGCAGGACCTGTTGATCGCGGCCCCGGCGGATCTGGAGATGGCGGCGGGCACGAAGGTGAAGGTGCGGTTCCGCGCGGACAAGTGCCGCGCGCTGGCACGCTGAAAAGAACATAACCGAGGAAAGAGACCATGCAACGACGCAAGACGGCAGGAGCGGCATTCATCGCCTGCATCGTGGCGATGCCCGCGATGGCGCAGGAAACCACCCCGGTGATGGTTGCCGCGGCCGAGAAGGAAGGCAAGGTGGCCTGGTATTCCTGGTTGATCCGCTGGAAGACGCGCTCCGAGCCGGAGCGCTCGACGTCCAGCTGGATCTTCGGGTACTGCTCGCGGAACATCTTGGCGATCGTCTCGGCCACCTTGACA
>JBKJTM010000421.1:0-5796 GCA_046590805.1 Usitatibacter sp. | reverse complement strand
GCCTCGTTCACGAGGTTGGCGAGATCCGCTCCCGAGAAGCCGGGCGTGCCGCGCGCGATGATCGATGCATCGACGTCCGGCGCGATCGGGACCTTGCGCATGTGGACCAGCAGGATCTGCTCGCGGCCGCGGATGTCCGGCAACGGCACCACCACCTGGCGGTCGAAGCGGCCCGGGCGCAGCAGCGCCGGGTCGAGCACGTCGGGGCGGTTGGTCGCGGCGATCACAATCACGCCCGAGACACCCTCGAAGCCATCCATCTCCACCAGCAGCTGGTTCAGGGTCTGCTCGCGCTCGTCATTGCCGCCGCCCAGGCCCGCGCCGCGCTGGCGGCCGACCGCGTCGATTTCGTCGATGAACACGATGCAGGGAGCGTTCTTCTTCGCCTGCTCGAACATGTCGCGCACGCGCGCCGCGCCCACGCCGACGAACATCTCGACGAAGTCGGAACCGGAGATCGAGAAGAACGGCACTTTCGCCTCGCCGGCGATGGCGCGGGCGAGGAGCGTCTTGCCGGTGCCGGGCGAGCCCACCATCAGCACGCCGCGCGGAATGCGCCCGCCGAGCTTCTGGAACTTGGACGGGTCGCGCAGGAATTCCACCAGCTCGGCCACTTCCTCCTTGGCCTCGTCCACGCCCGCCACGTCGGCGAAGGTGACCTGGTTGGCGTTCTCGTCGAGCATGCGCGCGCGGCTCTTGCCGAACGAGAACGCGCCGCCGCGGCCGCCGCCCTGCATCTGTCGCATGAAGAAGATTCTCACGCCGATCAGCAGCAGCATCGGGAACCAGGAAACGAAAATGTTCATGAGGAGCGAGGGCTCCTCTTCCGGCTTGGCCTCGACGACCACGCCGTGCTTCATGAGGTCGCTCACCATCCAGGGGTCCTGGATGCCGGGGGTGAACACGGTATAGGCCTTGCCGTCGCGCGTGGTCGCCTTGAGCGTGCGCGTGCTGTCCATCTTCACCTTGCCGATGTGGCCCTGGCGCGCCTCTTCCATGAAGGTCGAGTAGTCGAGGATGTTGGCACTCGACTGGCGGCTGCCGACCTGCATGAACACCATGGTCAGGATGACTCCGATTACGAGCCAGACCATGATGGTCCGAATGGTGTTGTTCACTGGCTAATCCTTCCGCGGGGAAACTGCTGCGATTTCAGATAGATGGTGAAACTGGGGCCACTCTAGCAAAGTTCGGGCGGACCGCCCGGATATCAAGTCCCTGGAGCGGGCGGCGGCATTTTGAGGCCGCGCGCCAACAGGTACTGCTCGGCGCTTTCGTCGCGTGACGCATCGGGCTTGCGGACCACCACTTTCACGAACCGCAGCCGCAGCGACTTGAGGTATTCATCATACCCGGCCCCCTGGAAGATCTTGACCAGCAGCATTCCCTGCGGTTGCAGGTGCAATAGCGCGAAATCCCGCGCGACCTCGGCGAGCTCCAGCGTCTTCGCCTGGTCGGACACCGAAATACCCGTGAAATTGGGGGCCATGTCCGAGAGGACTACGTCCACCCGACGGCCCTCGAGGGCGGCTTCGACCGCCGCGCGCCCCTTGCGGGTTCCGAAATCGGCCTGCAGGAAGGTCACACCTGCGACAGGCTCCATCGGCAAGAGGTCGATGGCGATCACCTTGCCCGGGCCCGCGACGCGCTTCGCGACCACCTGCGTCCATCCCCCGGGCGCGGCCCCCAGATCGACCACCACCTGCCCGCCCTTCAGCACCTTGTCGCGGTCGTCGATCTCGGTGAGCTTGTAGGCCGAGCGGCTCCGGTATCCGTCCTTCTTGCTGCGCTGGACATAAGGGTCGTTCACGTGGCGCCTGAGCCATTGCTTGCTCGAATGGGATTTTTTCATGGCTATACTCCCCCGATGCCCAACACACTCCCCGCAAAGCGCCGCAGCGAGCTGCGCGCCGAAGCCCACAAACTGACCTCGGTGGTGATCATCGGCGACAAGGGGCTCACCGAAGAAGTGATCGCCGAGATCGACCGCTCGCTGAAGGCCCACGAGCTGATCAAGGTCCGTGCCTTCACCGACGACCGCAAGGAACGCGGCGATTGGCTGGAGGCGATCTGTGGGCGCCTGTCTGCGCATCCGGTACAGCAGATCGGAAAGGTGTTCGTGCTCTACCGCGAGAACCCGAAGGAGGAGCCGCCGAAGCGCAAGCCCCGCGCCGTGGCCCCCGAGCCCGAGCCGGCGGCGCGCCGGCGCCCGCCGCGCGAATTCAAGCCGCCACGGGAAACCCGCCGCAAGCCGGAGGCCGCCGAGGTCAAAGGTACTTCACGTCCACGATCTCGAGCTCCTTCACCCCGCCCGGAGTCCGAACCTCGGCGACGTCGCCCGCGCTCTTCCCGATGATCGCCTTGGCGATCGGGCTCGAGTAGGAGATCTTCGCAGCCTTCAAGTCGGCCTCGTCCTCGCCCACGATCTGGTAACTCATGGTCTCCTGGGTGGCGGTGTCGATTAGCTCCACCGTCGAGCCGAACACCACCCGGTCGTCGTCGTCCAGGAGCTGCGGGTCGATGATCTGCGCGTTGGAAAGCTTCGCTTCCAGCTCGATGATGCGGCCCTCGATGAAGCCTTGGCGCTCGCGCGCCGACTCGTACTCGGCGTTCTCGCTGATGTCGCCCTGGGCGCGGGCTTCGGCGATGGCGGTAATCACCGCCGGGCGCTCCACCGTCTTCAACTTGTGCAGCTCGACGCGCAGCATTTCGGCGCCGTTGGTGGTGATCGGGATCTTGGCCATCGGTGTGTTGGGCTCCGTCTAGGGTAGCGACTTGTGCAGGGACTGGATGTCGTAGGCGCGCAGCTCTTCCAGGTGCTGCATCCCGAGGCTCGCTGCGCGCGCGCCGGCGATGGTGGTGTAGTACGTGATGCGGTTCTGCAGGGCGGTGTTGCGGATCGAGTAGGAGTCCTGGATCGAGCGGCGATCCTCCTCGACCGTGTTGATGATCATCGTGATCTCGCGGTTCTTCAGCATGTCGACGATGTGCGGGCGGCCCTCCTGCACCTTGTTCACCGGCTGCACCGTGAGCCCGGCCTGGGACAGCGCGGCGGCGGTGCCGCGGGTGGCGACCAGGCCGAAGCCCAGACTCACGAGCGCGCGGCCGACCTCGATCGCGCGCGCCTTGTCGCCGTCGCGAACCGAGAGGAAGGCCTTGCCGCCGGTGGGAAGGCGCACTCCCGCGGCGAGCTGACTCTTCACGAACGCCTCGGCGAAGGTCTGGCCCACGCCCATCACCTCACCCGTGGATTTCATCTCGGGGCCGAGGATCGTGTCCACGCCGGGGAACTTGATGAACGGGAACACCGCTTCCTTCACGCAGAAGTACGGCGGCACCACCTCGCGGGTGTAACCCTGCTGCGCGAGGGTCTTGCCGATCATGCAGCGCGCCGCGACCTTGGCGAGCGGGATGCCGGTCGCCTTGGACACGTAGGGCACGGTGCGCGAGGCGCGCGGGTTCACCTCGAGCACGAAGATCCTCTCGTTCTGGATCGCGAACTGGATGTTCATCAGCCCGACGACGTTCAGCGCATGGGCCATGGCCACCGTCTGGCGGCGGATCTCGTCCTGGGTCGCGGCGGTGAGGCTGAAGGGCGGCAGCGAGCACGCCGAGTCGCCCGAATGAACGCCCGCCTGCTCGATGTGCTCCATGATCCCGCCGATGAGCACGTCGCTTCCGTCGCAGATCGCGTCGACGTCGACCTCGATCGCGTCGTTGAGGAAGCGGTCGATCAGCACCGGCGAGTCGTTGGAAACCTTCACCGCCTCGCGCATGTAGCGCACCAGGTCGCTCTCGGCGTGCACGATCTCCATCGCGCGCCCGCCGAGCACGTAGGAGGGGCGGACCACCACCGGGTAGCCGATCTCCTTCGCCGCGATCAGCGCCGCCTCCGGCGTGCGCGCGGTGCGGTTGGGAGGCTGCAGCAACTTGAGCTGGTGCAGCATCTGCTGGAATCGCTCGCGGTCCTCGGCGCGATCGATGGAATCCGGCGAGGTGCCGATGATCGGCACGCCGGCGGCCTCGAGATCACGGGCGAGCTTCAACGGCGTCTGGCCGCCGAACTGGACGATCACGCCTTCGGGTTTTTCGCGGTCGACGATCTCCAGCACGTCCTCGAGCGTGAGCGGCTCGAAGTAGAGGCGATCCGAGGTGTCGTAGTCGGTCGAGACGGTCTCGGGGTTGCAGTTGACCATGATGGTCTCGAAGCCGTCCTCGCGCATCGCGAGCGCCGCGTGCACGCAGCAATAGTCGAACTCGATCCCCTGGCCGATGCGGTTCGGACCCCCGCCCAGCACCATGATCTTGCGGCGGCCGGTGGGCTCTGCTTCGTCCTCCTCGTCGTACGAGGAGTACATGTACGCGGTCTTGGCGGCGAACTCCGCGGCGCACGTGTCGACGCGCTTGAACACCGGGCGGATGCCCAGGGCATGGCGGCGCTTGCGCACCTCGTGCTCGTTGGTCTTCCACAGGTGCGCGAGGCGCCGGTCGGAGAAGCCCTTGCGCTTCAACGCGTAGAGCTCGTCGCGCGCGAAGTCGGCGAGCGTCTTCTTCTCGATCTCGAGCTCGGTGTCGACCAGGTCCTTGATCTGCACCAGGAACCAGGGGTCGATCCGGGTGAAGCGATGGATGTCCTCGAGCGACATGCCGACGCCGAAGGCGTCCGCCACGTACCAGAGGCGCTCGGCGCGCGGGTAGGCGAGCTCGTCCTCGATCTTCTCCATGTCGACGGACTTCAAGTTGAAGCCGTCGACGCCCACTTCCAGGCCGCGCAACGCCTTCTGCAGCGACTCCTGGAAATTGCGCCCGATCGCCATCACCTCGCCCACGCTCTTCATCTGCGTGGTGAGGCGGTCGTCGGCGCGCGGGAACTTCTCGAATGCGAAGCGCGGCACCTTGGTGACCACGTAGTCGATCGTGGGCGCGAAGGATGCCGGCGTCGTACCCCCCGTGATGTCGTTCTTCAGCTCGTCGAGGGTGTAGCCCACGGCGAGCTTGGCCGCGATCTTGGCGATCGGGAAGCCGGTCGCCTTCGAGGCGAGCGCCGAGGAGCGCGACACCCGAGGGTTCATCTCGATGATCACCATGCGGCCGTCGGCGGGATTGATGCCGAACTGCACGTTGGAGCCGCCGGTCTCCACCCCGATCTCGCGCAGGCAGGCGATCGAGGCGTCGCGCATGATCTGGTATTCCTTGTCGGTGAGCGTCTGCGCCGGCGCCACCGTGATCGAGTCGCCGGTGTGCACGCCCATCGGGTCGAGGTTCTCGATCGAGCAGATGATGATGCAGTTGTCCTTGCGGTCGCGCACCACCTCCATCTCGAATTCCTTCCACCCGATCACGGATTCCTCGATGAGGAGCTCCTTGGTGGGCGAGGCATCGAGGCCGCGCTCGCAAATCGCGTTGAACTCCTCCAGGTTGTAGGCGATTCCGCCGCCGGTGCCGCCGAGGGTGAACGACGGCCGGATGATGGTGGGGAACCCCACCGAGGCCTGCACCTGCAGCGCCTCCTCGAGGGAGTGCGCCAGCGCCGAGCGCGGGCTCGCGAGCCCGATGCTGGTCATCGCGTTCTTGAACTTCTCGCGGTCCTCGGCCTTGTCGATCGCCTCCTTCTTGGCGCCGATCATCTCCACGCCGAACTTGTCGAGCACGCCCTCGCGGGCAAGGTCGAGGGCGCAGTTGAGCGCCGTCTGGCCGCCCATGGTGGGCAGCAGCGCCTCGGGGCGCTCCTTCTCGATGATGCGCGCGACCATCTGCCAGGTGATCGGCAAGTTCGGCGTGGAGATGATCGGCGCC